>JAPOYW010000070.1 GCA_026706425.1 Gammaproteobacteria bacterium | reverse complement strand
GCCCGGCCTCGCCGTGGCCGTGCTCGGTGAGGCCGGGGTTTCGATGCGCCTCAGCTCGATGTCGAGTCTGGCCCGTCCGGCGCCGACACCGCGGCGGTGCCAGTCCCCCTCGAGGGCCACGTCGAAGTCGGGCAGACCGAGCATGTCATCCAATTCGCTTCCGAGAGAAAACGACGAGGCGGAGACCTGCACGGTTCCCGGGCCGCCCTCGGTGACGTCCCCCTCGATGGCGAGCGCACAGTCCGTGCAATTGGGTTCCGACTGTACGCTGACCGAAAACCGGTGCCTCCTGCCCAAGTTGATGAGCCACGATTCGACGTACAGCGTGGCGGTTCGACGTCCCTCCCGTGCGTAGATCCTGCCTCGGACCCAGACCTCGTCGCTGTACGTGAACAGCGCCAGCGCATCCAGGCCGGGACCGTCCGAGGCACCCCCCAATCGCCAACCCGCGCCGGTCTTTTCAAATGCCACACGACCGTCCGCAACGGTCATTCGACGCGCCACGACGCGATTCCGTTCGAGGCTCTCGATCAAGTCGAGTTCGAAGTCGAATCCGGTCAATTCGCCCCCGGGAAAGCGCAGGCGTTCGACGAAGATCCCCGGGTTGAGACCCTGCCAGCGTCCTTCGAGCCCCTGCAGGCGCACCTCGGAACCCAACCACGCGTTGATGGTGCCCTCGAAACGATGCAACTGGTAGAACAACGTCCGGCCGCCGACCTGCAGCAGGGCGAAGCAGACGGCGATGGCGGTCGCCACCACGAGCGTCGCCCGCGCCAATGATTTCAACGCGGCACCAGATCGAACTGGTCGGAAGCGTAGCCCGGCTCTACCTGAAGTCGGATCGGCCTCAGAACGTCGCGTTCCAGCGCGGCGAGATAGGGGGCTTCTTCGTCGAGCAGGCGGTCCACGACCCGCTGACTTGCCCTCACCAGGTATTCCGATACCCCCTCGGTCCCCGAGGCCGCGCACTTCAAGAGAGCGCGGAAGACGTCGTAGCAGGCACTCTGCGGGGATTTGGCGAAGGCGCGGCCTGAACAGGTCTCGCAGCTGTCGCAAAGCTGTCGCTCCAGGCTCTCGTGGGTACGGCGGCGGCTGATCTCCACCAAGCCAAGTTCGGAAAAACCCGACGCCCGGAAACGCGCGGAGTCCCCCGTCGCCGCGCCGAGGAGCGCGTCCAGGACGTGCCGACGATGGTCTTCGTCAACCATGTCGATGAAGTCCACGACGATGATGCCGCCGATGTTGCGCAGGCGGAGTTGCCCGGGAATCTCACGCGCGGCCTCGAGGTTGGTGGTGAACGCCGTGGACTCCAAATCCGAAGAGTCCACGAAACGCCCGCTATTGACGTCGACGGTGGTCATGGCTTCGGTCTGCTCGATCACCAGACACCCGCCCGACGACAAGGGCACACGTTTGTCGAGAGCCCGGTCGATGGCCGCTTCCAAACCGCGCGACTCGAACAACGGTGTCTTTCCCTCGTAGCGCGTGACCGCCGCCGAAAGCTCCGGGAGACACCGTTTGATGTAGTCCGTGATCCGATGGAACGTGTCCGCGTGATTCACCGCGATCAGGCGTGTGTCTGTCCCGGCCAGGTCACGCACGATGCGCGTTGGGACGGGAAGTTCCTCGTGCACGAGCCTCCCGTCGGCGACGCGCTTGGGGTTCCCCGCCGCGTCCATCGCCCCGGCGACCTCGCCGTATCGCCGCGACACCCGTTCCCACAGTCCTTCCAGATCCTCGACGTCGTCCCGCACCTGATCTTCGGTAGCCGACTGACAGGCCGTGCGGGCAATGTAGCCGTACGGCGTCCCCACCTCGGCACGTACCCGCGCCACGAGCTCCTTGAGACGGCTCCGTTCGTCCTCGTCCTCTATGCGCATGGCAACGCCAATATGCGTGTCGAAAGGGAGCAGGACGACGGTACGCGCCGCCAGTGCAAGATTCGTGGTCAGGCGCACCCCCTTGCCGTTCAGAGGATCCTTGGCGACCTGCACCAACAGGCTCTGCCCGGGGCGCACCAACTTCGATATGTCCGGCGGAGCGCTACCTGGCTCGGCGCGCCCGCCGTGAAGGTCGCGAACGTGGAGAAACCCCGGCCGGCCAATGCCGATGTCAACGAACGCCGCCTGAACACCGGCGACAACCCTGTTCACGCTGCCCCGGTACAGATTGCCCCGGAGGCTGCGCCCGGCTGGCCGCTCGATGTGGATCTCGCGCAGCGCGCCGTCGACGACCAAGGCGACTCGCGTCTCGAAAGGGTTCACGTCGACCAGGATTTCTTCGGTCATGCCTACCGCGCCAACCTTCGGGTCCGACCACCGGGTCGGCCCTCCTTCGACCGCTGCCACGACCGATGATACCGCCGATTCGACGGGCGAGGGGCGACCACCGCGCGCTGCGCTCGGTCGGCGCGCCTTGGGGGCGCGACCGCTTTCATGGAACATCCGACGAAGGGCGCATCGCGCCCTGCGGGGAATGTTCCATGATCGACGGCGGGGCTGGGCCCGAGGCGACCCGACGCACAGCAGAGCGAAGGCGCGTCGTTGCCGACGCGGTCGGGGCGGCACTGGGGCGCTACGGAACCCTGCCGAGTTGCCCCGTCAGGCCCTAGACCTGGACCCGTCGCGCGGCAATGGACAGCACAAAGGCGACCAGGGGGTAGACCAAGGCGGTGGTCAGTGTCGGCCCAAGCACCGCCCAGGCCGACCACTCGATGTCCAGCAGAAACAGTGCCGTCCGCTTGACCAACTGGATGACCGCGGCAATGCCGAACACGGCTGCCACCTGTTGCCAGACGGTGTACAGGTTGATTCGTTCTTCGAAACGCTTGGCGATATAGGTCGCGAAGGCGAGGCAGATGCCCGTCAATCCGAGCGGACCGGCGACGAGCACGTCGAAGAACAGGCCAGCGACCCACGCGGACATGGCGCCTACGCGGCTCGGGGCGGCGACACCCCAGAAGAACATGACCGCCACCGCCCAATCCGGCCTCAGCCAGGCCAGCCAGTCCGGCCCTCCCTCCACCCGGACCACGGCCAGGACCATGGCGACGACGAGACTGACGGGGATCAGCCAGCCACCGTGCAGCGGATTCAAGCCTCCGTCTCCGCTACCCCACCCGGTCCGGTTTCTGGCTGTTCTTCGTCCCGGCGTTCGCCCAGTACCACGAGTACGTGTCGCGCACGGCTTAGTGCCGCGCTGGGTTCCCACATCACCTGCGCATACGGCAGCGTCGGATCTCTCACGACCTCCGTGACCACACCGACCGGGTAGTCGCGCGGGAATCGACGACCAAGCCCGGAACTGACGAGGTCGTCGCCGATCACGATGTCCGTGGTGACCGACGGATCGTCCAGCAGGTGAGGGCCTCTGCCGCCTCCCGAGGCGATCGCGAACACCTTGGATCGGATGACCTGCACGGGAATGGCGTGGGAAGGATCGGTGACCAACAGAACCCGGCTGGTGATGGGCGTGGTCTCCACGACTTGCCCGAACACCCCCGTCGAGTCGATGACGGCCTGACCGACGGCGACACCGTGGACGCTGCCCTTGTCGACGACGATCTCCCGGCGTGTCGCGTCGGGGATGACCTCGATGAGTTCGGCGATGAGCACGTCGTCCGGCAATCGCGCCCGGGAGTTGAACAGTTCGCGCAGGCGGTCGTTCTCGGCCGAGATGGCATCGGTGCGGGCGGCGTCCGCCTTCATCAGCAGCAACTCCCGCTCGAGGGCGGTGTTTCGGCGCATCAGGCGGTCGCGGGTCGAAAAGAACTCGACCAGGTAGCGTGCCACGCGGTACGGCGAATCGGCCACGTATTGCACCGGAGCCACGGCCGTCGCCAAGACGGAACGCAAGGGTAGCAACCAGCCCACCCCCGCCTTTTCGATGCCCAGGAGGACACACGATGCCAAGGTCAGCCCGAGCAGCAGCGGCCGAACCTGGGCTTGACGCGATCCGAACAACGATTCCATGCCACACCACCCTCGACCCGCCCTTCGCGGCCGGAGATTTCGCTACCGCGACGGCGGGCTGGTATTCCCCGACTGGAGTCTACTTCGACTGCCTACTCCGTCCAGAGCAGGTCGACGTAGCCGGCGAAATCCTCAACGGCCTTGCCCGCGCCCCTCGCGACGCAGGTCAGTGGATCCTCGGCGATGACCACGGGCAAGCCCGTCTCTTCGGCGAGCAGCACGTCGAGATCCTTCAGCAACGCCCCGCCGCCGGTCAGCACGATACCGGTCTCGGCGATATCCGCAGCGAGTTCCGGCGGGGTGTGCTCCAGGGCGTTCTTGACCTCCTGCACGATCGTCGCCAGGGGTTCCTGGAGCGCTTCCAGGACGTCGTTGCTGTTCAGGGTGACCTTGCGCGGCACGCCCAACGAGAGGTTCCGGCCCCGCACGCTGATCTCGCGGATCTCCTGCTGCGGATAGGCCACGCCTATTTCGTACTTGATGTGTTCCGCCATCGCCTCTCCGATCAACGTGCCCTGGGCACGGCGGACGTAGTTGAGGATGTTCTCGTCGAACCGGTCGCCCCCGACGCGGACCGTGTCCGAATAGACGATGCCACTCAACGAGACGACCGCGATCTCCGTGGTGCCCCCGCCGATGTCCACGACCATCGTGCCGACCGCCTCGTGTACCGGCAGTCCGGCCCCGATGGCCGCCGCCATGGGTTCCTCGATGAGCCGCACGTCACGCGAACCCGCCGACAACGCCGAGTCGCGGATGGCCTTGCGCTCGAGGAGCGTCGAACGACAAGGCACGCTGACGATCACCCGCGGGCTGGGACGGACGATCGCGTTTTCCTGCACCTTGCCGATGAACCGTCGCAGCATCTCCTTGGTGTAGGTGTCGTCCGCAATCACCCCGTCCTTCAGGGGGCGGATGGCCTTGATATTGATCGGCGTGCGCCCAAGCATCCGCTTGGCATCCGATCCGACGGCTAGGACACGCCGCTCCCGTCGGTCTTCGCGGATGGCCACGACCGACGGTTCGTCGAGGATGATCCCCTTCTCCTTGGCGTAGATCAGCGTGTTCGCGGTGCCGAGGTCGATGGACAGATCCCGGGAAAACAACCCGCGCAGATTTCTTAGCATTGGGCGGCGAATTGCGGCAATACGCCACTCTAACACGGTGGTAAGCGACCGCGGCATATTCAAGTCCGGAGACAATGTGGAATGTGGAGATGCCGGCGACGCTGGAGCGCATCGTGCAGAACCATCTCCGGGTGCCGTTGTCGTAACATCGCGCGCAGCCGCCAACACGGTAAGGAACCGACTTGGACGCAGACCTCATCGACAAGCTCATGCGCCTTGCCGCGCTGCGGCTCGAAGCCCGGGAACGGGAACTCCTGAAGGACAATCTCGTAAAGATCGTGCATCTGATCGACGCCATGCAGTCCGCCGACACGGACGGAGTGGAACCCCTCGACCATCCCCTGGACGGCGTGCAGCCCTTGAGGCCGGACCGCGTCACGGAGGCCATCGACCGGGACAGGTTCCAGCAGGTTGCGCCCGAGGTCCGCGACGGACTCTATCTCGTGCCGCGGGTGGTGGAATGACCGACGCGCGGTTCGCGACGATCGCGGACATCCGCACCGCGCTCAGGTCCAGGACGACCAGTGCGGTGGAACTTGCCCGGGAGCACCTGGACCGCATCGCCCGGAGCGAACTGAACAGCTTCGTCACCGTCTGCGAAGACGACGCCCTCGCCGCCGCCCGGGAGGCCGACAAGCAGATCGCCCGGGAGGGACAGTCGGGCCTCCTGGGAGTCCCGATCGCGCACAAGGACGTGTTCTGCACGGCGGGCGGGCGTACTACCTGCGCATCCAGGATGCTCGCCGAGTTCGTGCCACCGTACGACGCCACCGTGGTGACCAAATTGCGCGACTCCGGCGCGATCATGCTGGGCAAGACGAATATGGACGAGTTCGCCATGGGCTCGTCGAACGAGAACAGCTACTTCGGACCGGTGTCGAACCCATGGGACGCGACGCGCGTACCCGGGGGATCGTCCGGCGGTTCCGCTGCGGCCGTGGCTGCCGGGCTGGTTCCCGCGGCCACCGCCACCGATACGGGCGGGTCGATCCGGCAACCCGCCGCGTTGTGCGGGATCAGCGGCTTGAAACCCACCTACGGCCGGGTATCGCGCTACGGGATGGTGGCGTTCGCGTCGAGCCTCGACCAGGGCGGCCCGATGGCGCGCACGGCCCTTGATCTGCGCCTGCTGCTGCGTCACATGGAGGGTCACGATCCGCTGGACTCCACCAGTGCCGACGTTGGACCCACGCCGCGCGAGGCAGACCGGGTCGGCTTGAGGATCGGGATCCCCCGGGAATACGGGCGGGACCTGGACGCTCGTCTCGGCGCAACCGTGGACGAAGCCGCTGCGGTCTTCGAGGGGCTGGGCCACGAGCGCGTGGAAATCTCCTTGCCTCATACCGCCTACGCGACGGCCGCGTACTACGTCGTGGCGAGCGCGGAGGCATCCACCAACCTGTCCCGGTACGACGGCGTGCGCTATGGACATCGCACCGAGTCGCCTGCCGACCTCGACGATCTGTACGCCCGGTCACGCAGCGAGGGATTCGGCGCGGAGGTGAAGCGGCGCATTCTGACCGGCACCTATGCGCTGTCGATCGGCTACTACGATGCCTACTACCGCAAGGCGCAGCGGCTGCGCCGCCTGGTCCGTCGGGATTTTCTCGACGCGTTCGCGGCCATCGACCTGATCCTGACGCCCTCGACACCTTCCACGGCATTCGAGAAAGGTGCGCTCGTCGCGCCGGACGAGACCAAGGATCCTACCGTCATGTACGAACAGGACGTCTACACCGTACCCGCCAGCCTGGCGGGTCTCCCGGCGTTGAGTATCCCGTGCGGGATCGTCGACTGCCTGCCCGTCGGCATGCAGCTCATTGCTCCCCACTTCGGCGAAGACCGGCTGCTCGCCCTCGCCGAGTCCTTCCAACGGGCGACCGACTGGCACCGACGGACGCCGGCACTATGAGCGCATGGGAGAGCGTCATCGGGCTCGAGGTCCACGTCCAACTGAAGACGCAGTCCAAGATCTTCTCCGGAGCTCCCACGGCATTCGGCGCGCCACCCAATACCCAAGCCTGTGCCGTGGACCTGGCTCTGCCGGGGGTGCTGCCCGTTTTGAACGCCGAAGCAGTGCGCATGGCCATCGTGTTCGGCCTCGCGGTCGAGGGCGAAATCGCCGAGCGGTGCCGTTTCGACCGCAAGAGCTATTTCTATCCGGACCTTCCGAAGGGCTACCAGATCAGCCAGCTCGACGAGCCGATCGTGCGCGGCGGTCACCTGGACCTGGAAACCGACGACGGCGCGGCGAAGCGTATCCATCTCACCCGGGCGCACCTGGAAGAGGACGCCGGCAAGTCGCTGCATGAAGACTACCGGGGCAAGACCGGCATCGATCTGAACCGCGCCGGCACACCCCTGCTCGAAGTGGTCAGCGAACCGGAACTCGCCTCCCCGGAGGAAGCCGGTCGCTACTTCAGGACCCTGCACACCCTGGTTCGGACCTTGGGGATCTGCGACGGCAACCTCAACGAGGGCTCCATGCGTTGCGACGCTAACGTCTCGGTCCGCCGGCGCGGTTCCTTGGTCCTGGGGGAGAGAACGGAGATCAAGAACCTGAACTCGTTCCGGTTTCTCGACAAGGCACTCGCCTTCGAGATCAACCGGCAGATCGATGTGCTCGAATCCGGCGGCACCGTCGCGCGTCAGACGCTCCTCTACGACGCCGAACGGGACGAGACCCGGCCGATGCGCGGCAAGGAACTGTCCGACGACTACCGCTACTTCCCCGACCCCGACCTGCTGCCGGTGGTGGTCACCCAGTCGATGCTCGACCAGGCACGCGCCACGATCCCGGAACTGCCGGCCGCCAAGCGCCGACGCTACGTCGACGAACTCGGCCTCACCGACTACGACGCCCGCTGGCTCGCGGTGGATCCGAACACGGCCGCCTACTTCGACGCCGCCGCGGCCGCGTGCGGCCAGCCCAAGGCAGCCGCCAACTGGGTCATGGGCGATGTCGCCGCGGCCGTGCGCCGGGAAGACGCCGCCTGGGCCGAGGTCCCGGTCGCAGCGGCGCAACTCGGCAAGCTCATCGAGCGCATCGAAGACGGCTCCATATCCGGCAAGATCGCGAAGTCCCTGTTCAAGTCGCTCTGGGACGACGGCGGCGAGGTCGACGAACTGATCGCCGGTCGGAGGCTCAAGCAAGTGAGCGACAGCCACGAGATCGCCGCCATCGTCCGGCAGGTGATCGAGGCGAATCCCGCCCAGGTCGAACAGGTGCGGGCCGGCAAGACCCGCGTGCTCGGTTTCCTGGTCGGACAGGCAATGAAGGCCAGCGGGGGGAAAGCCAATCCAAAACGGGTCAGCGAGTTGCTGCGGGAGGCGTTGTCCACGGACCAGTCCTGAACCGGGCGCTGACACTCCCGAATGTGCCAATGGCGGGGATCCGGGATCCTGAGGACGGATGAGAAAGCACAGGCAAGCGTGGGAACGCTAGGTGTTCAGTGGAGGTTGGCTGACTTCGAGATAGAGGTTTCCGTCTTTGGTCACGACTCGATGGCCTTGAAGTGGCTGCCTCTCGAAGGAGTCGATGGATCTCCGCGTAGCATGTGGTAGGCGATCCGCATCTGGAAATCTGTCCCCACCGGCCGGGACAGGCCGGCCTGCGTCCGTCGGCTTCGTGTGCAGATCCCCGCGATCCGACCGCGGCTGGCTCGCCCGAGCCGCGAGCATTCGGCTTCCGCCGCGTTTCGGCCACTGCTCCAGCCCCGCGCGTTTTCCACGACTAAGACATATAACTCCATCGACTAAGCGACCACCTCGTAAAGAACTACAATACGCGACCCCACAGCCACGCCCGGTTGCCGTGCCGCGCCAGCGCCTAAGCCACTTGAAGCAGCTCGAGGCCGAGAGCATCCACATCTTCCGCGAGGTGGTGGCGGAGTTCGAGCGCCCGGTGCTGCTCTATTCCATCGGCAAGGACTCGTCGGCGCTGCTGCACCTTGCCCGCAAGGCGTTCTACCCGGGAAGCCTGCCATTCCCGATGCTGCACGTCGACACGACGTGGAAGTTCCGGGACATGATCGCGTTCCGCGACCGAATCGCCGGCGAACAGAACCTGGACCTGATCGTCCACACGAACGAGGAGGGCGTCGCCGCCGGAGTGACACCGTTCACCTACGGCAGCAAGAAGTACACCGACATCATGAAGACGCAGGCGCTCCGCGACGCCGTGGACAAGCACGGTTTCGATGCCTGTTTCGGCGGCGCCCGCAGGGACGAGGAAAAGTCGCGGGCCAAGGAACGGGTGTATTCGCTGCGCGACACGAACCACCGCTGGGATCCGAAGAACCAGCGCCCGGAGCTCTGGAATCTCTACAACGGCGAAATCAATCCGGGCGAGGAAGTCCGCGTCTTCCCGCTCTCGAACTGGACCGAACTCGACGTCTGGCAGTACATCTACCAGGAGAGCATCGAGATCGTGCCGCTTTATTTCGCGGCGAAGCGTCCCATCGTGGAACGCAACGGCATGCTCATCATGGTGGACGACGACCGGATACCGCTCGGGGAAGGCGAAGTACCCGAGATGCGATCCGTGCGGTTCCGCACCCTGGGTTGCTATCCGCTCTCCGGCGCCATCGAGTCGACCGCCGCGACGTTGCCCGAGATCATCCAGGAAATGCTCCTCGCCACTCACTCGGAGCGGCAGGGACGGCTCATCGACCACGACGTGGCCGGGTCGATGGAGCAGAAGAAGCGCGAAGGGTATTTCTGATGCCTTCAGGCACTGAGACACCGTTGGGCCCGGACACGCCGACGGGGATGGAGGTCCACGACTATCTCAAGCAGCACGAACGCAAGGGAATCCTGCGTTTTCTCACCTGCGGCAGCGTCGACGACGGCAAGAGCACGCTGATCGGCCGCCTGCTGCACGATTCCGAATTGATCTACGAGGACCAGCTCGACGCGATCCGTCGGGACAGCAAGACCACCGGCACACAACGCGGCGGCGTGGACCTCGCGCTGCTAGTGGACGGCCTCCAGGCGGAGCGCGAGCAAGGCATCACGATCGACGTGGCGTACCGTTACTTTTCCACCGCCAAGCGCAAGTTCATCATCGCCGACACGCCGGGCCACGAGCAGTACACGCGCAACATGGCAACGGGGGCATCCAGGAGCGATGTGGCCGTGATCCTCATCGACGCGCGCAACGGCGTACTTCCCCAGACCCGGCGCCACTCCTTCATCGCGCGGCTGCTCGGCATTCGCCACCTGATCGCCGCGGTCAACAAGATGGACGAGGTGGACTACGCCGAGCGCGTATTCGACGAGATCCGCAACGACTTTCTCGACTTCGCCTCCCGGCTCGCCGTGGACGAGTTGCAGTTCATTCCCATCTCGGCGCTGCACGGCGACAACGTCGTCCACCCGTCGGACAACATGCCGTGGTACCGGGGAGCGACGCTGATGCATCTGCTCGAGACCATCCAGGTTGCCGTCGACAAGGACGCCGAGCGGTTTCGCCTCCCCGTGCAGTTCGTCAACCGGCCCGACGCCGCGTTCCGGGGCTACAGCGGCACGATCATCGGCGGCACGATCCGTCCCGGCGACCCGGTTGCCGTGCTTCCCTCCGGCAGGTCCTCGACGGTGGCTCGCATCGTCACCATGGACGGCGACCTCGACGAGGCCGTAGCACCAATGGCGGTATCCCTGACCCTTGCCGACGAACTGGATGTCAGCCGCGGCGACGTGATCGCGGCACCCCGGGAGCTGCCCCACACCGCGGAGCGGTTCGATGCCGACCTGGTGTGGATGTCCGAGGACGACCTCGTGCTGGGGAGGACCTACATCGTGAAACAGGGCACTCGGCGCGTGACGGGGCGGGTTCAGGCGGTACGCTTCCGGGTCGATGTGGACACCTTGGGACACGAACCGGCTTCGACGCTCAGGCTGAACGAGATCGGCCGCGGCGAGGTCGTGCTCACCGAACCCGTCGTGTTCGAGTCCTACGGCACCAACCGCAGTCTCGGCAGTCTCATCCTCGTCGATCGGATCACCAACGCCACGGTCGGTGCCGGCATGGTGCTGCCGCCCGGCGGAGCGGTCCACGGGGCCGCCTGGGACGAAGCGCCGCACGGCGATCTGCACGCCGCGGTGAGCCGAGTGGAGTCGGGCGAGCGGGAGGCTCGGCTCGGCCAGCGCCCGGTAACCGTGCTCCTGACCGGACTTGCCAAGTCGGGCAAGACCGCCGTCGCCCATGCCGTCGAACGGAAGCTCTTCGATGCCGGCCACCTGGCTACCGTCCTCGACGGCCAGAGCTTCCGCCTCGGCATGAGCCGG
The DNA here is from genome assembly GCA_026706425.1 of Gammaproteobacteria bacterium. GTDB lineage: Bacteria > Pseudomonadota > Gammaproteobacteria > Pseudomonadales > Azotimanducaceae > VXYL01. The sequence goes on along the minus strand of JAPOYW010000070.1, from coordinate 3,148 downwards.
GATCTCGGGTTCACCTCCCGGGAACGATCGGAGAACGTCAGGCGGGCGGCGGAGACCGCCCGGTTGATGAACGATGCCGGACTGATCTGCCTGACCGCGTTCGTGGCGCCTGAGGAAGCCGTGCGGGAGCGTGCCCGGGAAGCCATCGGCGGCGATCGCTTCCTCGAGGTCTACCTGACGGCGCCCCTCGAGGTGCTGAAGGAACGCGACGAATACGGGCTCTACGATGCCGCCGAAGAGGGCGAGGCGAACGTGCCCGGCGTCAACGCGGACTTCGAGGAACCCGAATCGCCGGACTTGGTTCTGGCGACCGATTCATTGACCGTCGACGCGTGCGCTGACGAGGTCGTCGCGCTGTTGCGCCGCAAGCACCACATCCCCTAGCGCCGAGACGACCAAGGAGACCACTTTGACCCTGCAAACAGACGTCGTCATCGTCGGCGCGGGCCCCTGCGGCATCTTCCAGGTCTTCGAACTCGGCTTGCTGGGCATCAAGGCGCATATCATCGACGCCCTGCCGGAACCCGGGGGGCAGTGCGCGGAGCTCTATCCCGACAAGCCGATCTACGACATTCCGGCGATCCCCGTGTGCAACGCCCAGGAACTCGTCGAGCAGTTGATGGAGCAGATCAAGCCCTTCGACGCGGTCTTCCATCTCGAGAGCCAGGTGACCGAACTCGAGGTGCTCGACGACGAGCGCTTCCGCATCGCCACCAGCCGCGGCGAGGAGATCGAGACTCGTGCCGTGGTGGTGGCCGGCGGTGTCGGTTCCTTCCAGCCGATGCTGCTGCGGGTCGCCGGCATCGACTCGTACCTCGACAGCCAGGTGTTCTACCGCGTCCGCGACCCGTCAGCGCACCACGGCAAGGACCTGCTCGTGCTCGGTGGCGGCGACTCGGCGTTCGACTGGACCGTGGAACTCGCCCCCCACGCCAAGTCGTTGACGCTGGTGCACCGCAGCGACCGATTCCGCGCGGCACCGGCCACCGTGGCCAAGATGCGCGAACTGGAGTCGGCCGGAAAGGTCAAGTTCATGATTGGCAACTGCGTCGACTTCGAGGCCGGCAACGGCGCTCTGGAGCGCGTTCACATCCGCCACACCGACGAATCCATCACCATAGTCGACCTCGACCACGCCCTGGTGTTCTTCGGGCTGTCCCCCAAACTCGGCCCGATCACCGAATGGGGGCTCGATCTCAACAAGAACCAGATCAACACGGACACGGAGCGCTTCGAGACCAACATCCCCGGGGTGTACGCCATCGGCGACATCGCCAACTACCCGGGCAAGAAGAAGCTCATCCTGTCGGGGTTCCACGAAGCCGCGCTCGCCGCGTTCGCCATCAAGGCCCGGTTGAACCCCAACGAGAAGGTCCACCTGCAGTACACGACGACCAGCCCGATCATGCATCAGCGGCTAGGGGTCGAGGTGCCCCGGAACTGACGTACTAGCGCCGTTGCGGCGGACGCCTCGGCGGAAGGCACCGAGCGGCTCGACTCCGCCACCGGCTGCTGCCCGATCTTGCCCAGAAAATGCGGGGCGGTCGCGTTGTAAAGGCCCAGTCCGGCGATCAGCGCGAGCACGAGGAAGACGTAGCGGTTCTGGCTGCACAGGCCGTCGATCTTCGCGTCGACGGCCTCGAACTTGCCTCCAGAACCGCGTTGTCGAGGTCGGCCTTCGTGGCGAGCCCTTCGATGAGCTCGTGGTTTAGGGCCCGGGACATCGCTTCCGCCTGTCCCGCTTCGACGCCGGCGTTCTTGAGCCGATTGGCATACCTCAGGGTGTCGATCACCGTGGCCTTCATGTACTTCGTCCGGCACCGCGTAGGCTACCACCATGCATAGGTTCCAGGACCTTGTCTGTAGGAAATCGCCCATTCGTTCGGGTTTTTCGCGGGTCGTACGCAACCCATTGACCCGCCGCCCGCAAACCGACATTCTCAACCGTAGAGGATTTGGGAGGGTCGATGGCGGACAAACCATTGCCAGCGGTGGCGCACTTGAAGATTCCCGACGGCGGCGACCCGTACCTCGAGGGGTGCCGCTGCGGTTCGTGCGGTGCGACGTTCCTCGGCAAGCGGGACAACTGTTCGAAGTGCGGCGCACGGGGCAAGATGCAGACCATTCGGTTGGCGAACCGGGGCGAGCTGTACTCCTACTGCATCGTGCATCGGTCGTTCCCCGACATCGACGTGCCCTACGTTTCCGCCATCGTCGACCTCGAGGGCGGCGGGACCGTCAAGGGCAACCTGATCGATGTCGAGCCGGATCCGTCGAAGATCGACTTCGGCATGCCCGTGGACGTTGTCTACGACGACGCCTTGGGCCGGAAGGATGCCGAAGGAAACTCCTACCTTTCCTACTTCTTCAAACCACGGACCTAACTCAAGCCCCTAGGAGCACCCAACATGGCAGACGCATACGTAGTCGGTGTGGACATGATCAAGTTCGGACGGTTTCCGGAGAAATCCGTCCCTCAGCTCGGTTCGGAGGCGGCGCTCATGGCGCTCGACGACTGCGGACTGACCATCCAGGACATGCAGGCGTTGTACTGCGGCAATCTCGGCCAGGCCAGCGGCATGGTCGGGCAGCGCATCCTTCAGGAGATCGGGCAGACCGGCATTCCCGTCGTCAACGTCGCCAATGCCTGCGCGACCGGCGCGACCGCGTTCCGGGAAGCCTGGGCGTCGGTCAAGGCGGACCTTTACGACGTCGTGCTGGCCGTCGGCGTCGAACAGATGGGCAGGGGGCTCTTGGGCGGCGGCGGCGGCAGCCGCGGGATCTCGAAGGAAGGTCTCCTCGGGTCCGGCACCATGCCCTCGGTCTTCGCCGAAGCCGGCATGGAGCACACCCGTCAGTACGGCACCACCTTCGAGCAGTTCGCCAAGGTGTCGGTGAAGAACCATCACCATTCGACGATGAACCCGAAGGCGATGTACCAGATCGAGACGCCGCTCGAGACGGTGATGAACGCCGAAATGATCTCCTATCCCAACACCAAGCTGATGTGCTCGGTGAACGTCGACGGCTCCGCGGCCGCGGTGATCGCGTCCGAGAAGAAGGCCCGCGAACTCTCCCTGATGGACCGCGCCATCAAGGTCCGTGCGTCCGTACTCACCTCCGATCCCTGGCAGGAGCGCGACCTGGT
>JAPOYW010000506.1 GCA_026706425.1 Gammaproteobacteria bacterium | reverse complement strand
GTCGTTTTCGAGGGAATTGGCACGCCCGTTCTGCGCGCTTGCAGGTGTGCCCACGCAGGTGGCGAGGAACAGCCGCGTCGATCCCGCGGCGGCAATGGGCCGTGTCAGCGCCTGGAGGGCGCAAGCGTCAGCGAATCGTGACCCGAATGGGCCGAGACAGCGTTAGCGGGCTCGGGTCGCCGAAGGCGACTAGAGCGCGGGCCGGAACGGCGACGCCCCGAAACCCGCTCGTGGCAACTTGGCGGGCTCAGTAAGCCGGATTCGCCGGCAAACCCCGGTGCCAGGCGGATTTCCCGTAGCGGGACTAGGCCAGCGTCCGCGCCTTGCCGACGTAGAGCGAGAGACCCTGGATGTGGAAAGGCCCGGCGACTTCGCCGTCGCCAACGTAGGTGTCGGAATGGAGGGCTATCGAAAGAAACCTGCCGAGGTCGGCCGCGTTGCGCTCGCGCCGGTCGGAGCGAGTGAGGGACGTGACGAACTCGTGCACGACGAAGAGAGCGCGGTCCGACGAGCGGCGTTCCGCCTCCGCGAGCGCCGCGGCCACTGCCGTGAAGAGCTGATAGCGAAGTTGCGGAACGCGAGGTTGCCCCAGGTCGACGCGAAAGCGGTCGAGCAGGGCCTCGATCCGGTCGAGCGCCTTTGAGCGGGGATTGGACGCGCGGGCGGCTTTCGCGCTCCGGTACCGATCGGCGAGCTGGTCGCCGAAAGTCTCGTCGGCCTTGGCCTCGATAACGACGACTACGGGGCCGCGCTCGTCGTCGGCGACGAGGAGCACGTCGATGTTCGGTTGCTCGCCGCGGAACGTGTCGATCGGGACTCGGGCTTCGGGCTCGGCGCGCCACCGAAGCAGCGGTCCCACGTCGGGGCACGCGGCGATGGTCCGCTCAATGTCGGGCTGCATGCGAGGGGCGGCGGCCATCCAGGCGCGGGCGCTTTCCTTGGCGCTGCGGCCGTCCTTCCAATGGACCTCGCGTTTCGGCGGAGCGAAGCGGCGCCAGTCGTCAACGCTGGTCAACGGACGGCTACCTTTGTGAACGTAGCCTTCGGGCGAGCTGGTGATCGTCATTGCCCGCAATATACGACAGGATCGGCGAAGGGCAGCGGCCATGCTGCCCGTCACGCTACAGGCGACGACGGGGGATTGTGAGGGGGTTCGGCTAGACTGGCGAATGGCCCGGCGACGAGGGGCCATGGTGGAACCAAACGAGGGCGTGATGGAAGCAAGTGCGGTCGTGGAGCGGCTCAAGGAGTTCGGCAGGACGCGGGGCGACTCCGACTGGAGCGCACTGGACAAGGAGACGGAGACGCTCGTGCGGCGAAACCCATTCGCGTTCCTTGTCGCGGTGGCTTTCGACCGGGGCATGCCGTGGGAGAAGGCGTGGCGGATTCCGACGGAGATCGATCGGCGGGGCTTGCTGGACCCAGTACGGCTGGCCGCCATGAACGAGGCCGAGCTGGCGATGTTGCTGGACGGCGTTGCGGTCCGGCCCAGGTGGAGCACGAAGCAGGGCGCGAAGACGTTGTCGGACGCGGCGCGGCTTGTGGCGGGACGGTTCGCGGGTGACGCGGAGGCGATCTGGAAGGACTCGTCGCCCGCCGCGGTGCAGAAGACCTTCCAGGAGATCCGGGGGATCGGGCCCGGCATCGCCTCGATGGCGACCCGCATTCTGCGCGACGACTTCGGTTGTTTCCGGGGCCAGGAAGGGGAGATCGACGTCAAGCCCGATGAGCACCTGGTGCGGGTGTTCGTGCGCGCCGGGCTCAGTGACGGTTACTCCGACAACGAGGTGATGCACGCGGCGCGTCGGTTGAACCCTGAGTTCCCCGGGGAACTGGATTGGCCGGCGTGGCGGATCGGGCAGGTCTGGTGCCATCCGACGCGACCGGACTGCGGCGGATGCCCTCTGACCGAAGTGCGCGAAGCGGTTATGAGTTTGATCGCGATGTTCGTCAGTGCGTTCGACCACGCGAGTTGTTATCGCCGATCGAACGGACCGTCATCTTGAGCTTTGGGCGAACCTGATCAACTACGGGGGATCGTCCGGCCGAATGTCCCGGAAGCAGTCACCTCGCGGTAGCAGATGTGGCGTGGCGGACGCCTATGCGGCATGGCTAGCCGCGAAGCGGAACGGGGAGACGATTGGACGTACTGCTGAGCGCCTTTAGTCGCCGCAGACCATGACGGGTAAGCGCCACGGTGGTTGCAGCCCGGCGGCGATGCCGCATAGGCGAAGAACAGGCGGTCCGCAAGATCGGGAATCGCGCTACGGAGGCGCTTGACACGGGCGGATGCCTTGCGACCCAGAGCGATGACCGGGCGTCTGGCGAGGAGTTCGAGTTGAGCTTGCAGGTACGTGCTGGCGCACGCAATCGAGGCCGCGGCGGGGACGCTTCCAGCCTCCTCAGGCGCTGAGCAAAGGTACGTGTTGGTGATCCAAGCGCGTCGAAGCTGATCGTCGAGGGCGAGGCCGGGAAACGCGAGATCGAGGATGTGGCGCATGTTGCGGTGGAAGAGATCCGCACCGTCGCGGAAACAGCGGTATGTGTCGTCGACGGCCTGGGCGATCATGCTCTGCGGCAGGAGGTCGGGCGCGAAGCGCGAGTGCGCGTGCGGGTTGCCCGGTTCCGCGACGAGGAGAACCAGTTCGATGTCGTCGACTCTGCCCGTGGCGCCAAGAAATCCGCGCGGGGCATGGCCGCGCTGGGGTAGCCACGTCGCGGTGCCCGCGCATGCTCCGTGAAAAGCCTCACACGGTGCGTAGGCGGGTTCTAGGATGTCGAGCAACTCTATGTTGGGCAGTCGGTGCATGGCATCGGGGCGATGGACTTGATGCATCACCCTACACGTGGTGTGGACGCGTTCAACGTCCGGCTCGGCGGGTCGCGCCGATCACTGGTCCTTGTAGACGCGGTCCCTGGGTTCGAACCGAAGGAAGTGCACTACGCGCCGAACCGGATCGAGGTCCTTGAGCGGAACCCCCTGCCAGTCTGCCGGGTTGGCGCCCTTGACGAGTTCGCGGACCTCCTCGCGCCTGGCGGCCAATGATTCGGCGTGGCGGGGAGCCGTGGCGGCAACGACTGATTCTGGGTCGAACGTGCCCGTGCCGCCAGCCGCCTTGGTCAGCGAACAGGTCGTCACGAAGAGCACGCTCATACGGCCTCCGTGGCTCGGTTGGTCCATTTGAGGCACCAGCGCGGAAGCGGTTTCGGGGAAGGCGACCAGGCGGGCTTGCGGGAGTTGGCAAAACCAAATGGTGAAGCGCGCTGCGACGAATCGGCAGGCGTCAGACGCATGCGGTCACCCGCCCCGCAAGACGCTCCATCGCTTGGAGGAAATCCGGATCGTACTCCTCGTCCACATGGTCGGAGTTCCACAGTCCCGACGTTCGCACCTTCTCCCGGTCGCAGTAGCGCCCGAGCCAACCGTCGGACGGAGGGTCCAAGGGTCGTCGGCGCCGATTGCTCAACAGGGCGATTGCGTTGCGTTCGATGTAGCCGCGAAGACTGTCGTGTCCTGGTTCGTCCGGGACATCGAGCCAGAGCAAGGGCATGGAGCCGATGACGGCAGGGCGATTCCGAAGCCTTCGTCCGCTGGTGGGCGCTTCCCGTGTTGTTCCACGAAGGGCAGTCGAGTCCGTCTCGGGCGATGAGCGCGGTGCCGATAATGAGCCTGAAGATCGACGTGCGGTGGTTGCCTCCGCCCGCGGTCGTTCTGCGGTGCTGCGCCAGACGCTTCCAAAGGGTGGATTTTGCACCGGGCTTCAAGCCGTGGGTGCCCACGCGGACGACGCGGAGTCCCGAACCGGAATCGGACCTGATCTCGCCGGGCTCCATGAGAAAGTAGACGCCGCGGGCGGGCCAGGACAGATGGATCGAGCGTTCCAACTGCTTTCGTGTGCCGCCGAGGCGCCCCTCGAGATCCGCGAGGCAGTCATAGAAGCGCCGCAGATGATCGAATCGTTCGCCCGCGGGCTGCGGTGCGCGGGATCGCGAGGTCCGTTCGTCGGCGCAGTCGAGGGTCAGGCAAATGTCCAGCCACTGGAGTTGTCTGCCTTGGGAAAGGCCTTCCATCGGGACCAGGACTTCGATGTCGCGCCTTTCCAGTTCCGGCACCAGCAGTTGGCGGTACGTGGTGCCGGCAAGCATGGTGATCGTACGGACGCCGGGGAGGTGCGGGGCTAACGAAGCGAGCACGGTATCGGCCCATCGCCGTCGTTGCAGCGCGGACATCGATCGGAGCGTCATTTCGTACGGGGCTACCGTGTCGGTCGGCCAGAGAAGGCCGTGCTTGGCGGACAGAACCGCCCACGGCCGTCCCGTCCTCTCGACGCATGCACGTGCCTTCGGGGGCTCGGCTCCCAAGCCTTTCACTTTTGTGGTACGAATTGGGGTACGATATACGTAACACACTGTTTTATAAAAGTTGTTGGCGGAGAGGGAGGGATTCGAACCCTCGATGGGCTATCAACCCATACTCCCTTAGCAGGGGAGCGCCTTCAGCCGCTCGGCCACCTCTCCGTGGCCCGGCGAGTCCGTGTCGGGCCGTGCGATTCGTTTGACTGGCGCTCCGAGCAGGATTCGAACCTGCAATCCCCGGCTTCGTAGGCCGGTGCCTTATCCAGTTTGGCCATCGGAGCGGCCTGGCCCGTATTCTAGCGGCTCCGCAACCCGCGAGAAACCGGTACTTGCGTTGCCGCGCCGACGGCCGGCCGACCGTGAACCCTCGGCCAAGAGGCCTGCGGCGCGTCGATCCAACGGCCAAGCGGTTTGCCAAAACGTGTATGATGGCGTGCTTTCGTTGCTTCGGATCCCGTTTTGAGTCCCCCACCGGGCCCTACCCGCCGCTGCGCCGTTGCCGTTTCGGCCCTTTGCGCAGCCTTCCTAGGCCCGATCAGCCTCATCAGCTCAACCGCCCTGGCGGACGTCTACCCGGAAGCCGCAGACGAGGCGGGCCCGGAACCGCTGCAGCCGGTCGCCATCGCGGTCGAAGTCGAGGCCGAGGAACCGAAGCTCGCGGCGTACGACCGCCACCCCGGCACCGGCCACGTCCTGCTCACCAGGCTCCGCGACGATGTCCGCGTGAACGTCGACGGGCGCCTGGACGAGGATGCCTGGCAGGGCCTCGAAGCCCACGGCGACTTCCGCCTGATCGATCCCGACACCCTGGAGCCTGCGAGTCTGCCGACGGAGGTGTTGATCTTCTACACCGAACGAGGTCTCTACGTCGGGGCGCGGATGACGCAGGATCCGGACACGCTGGTCGAGTACTTGAGCGGGCGCGACCAGGGGTTTCTCAACCGGGACTACTTCTCGTTCACCCTGGACACTTCCGGGGAGGGCCGCTACGGATTCTGGTTCCAGCTCAACTTGGGCGATGCCAAGTCCGACGGCACCATCCTTCCGACCCGCCAGTACGACTTTAGTTGGGACGGGGCATGGTGGGGCGCCACGGCGCGCACCGGCACGGGCTGGAGCGCCGAGTTCTTCGTGCCGTGGTCCCTGGTGAACATGCCCAAGGGAAACGGCACCCGGACGATGGGCATCTTCGCGCAGCGCAAGGTCGCCCACTTGGACGAAAACCATGCCTGGCCGCCGCTGCCCTGGACCAAGCCGAAGTTCATGTCGGAGTTCCAGCAGCTTGCGTTGACGGAGGTGGACCCGCGACAGCAGTACGGGATCATCCCGTACGTCTCGGCGGGATACGACCGCTTCGGCGACGAAACGGCGCGCAGGACCGGCGTCGACGTGTTCTGGCGTCCGTCCAGCAACTTCCAGTTGACCAGCACCTGGAACCCCGACTTCGGCAACGTCGAAGCGGACGACGTGATCATCAACCTTTCGAACTACGAGACGTTCTTCCCGGAGAAGCGGCCGTTCTTCCAGGAGGGACAGGAGATCTTCAGGACCAACGGCCGCATGACCGGCGGCCTGTCGGTTCTGCACACCCGGCGTATCGGCGGTCCGGCGGTGCGCCCGGAGGTGCCGGAGGGGTTCGCGCTCGCGCGGACGTCCCTCGGTCGCCCGGCCGACCTGCTCGGCGCGGTGAAGGCCACCGGACAGCAGGGCTCGTTGCGCTACGGCTTCCTCGGGGTCGCGGAGGACGAGGCGCGGTTCGAAGCGGTGCGGGCCTCGGAGTCGGTGACCCTGCACGAAGCGGGCCGCGATTTCGGCGCCGTGCGGGTTCTGTACGAATATTCCAATGGCGGCTACCGGTCGCTGGGCCTCCTTTCCACGGCCGTGCGGCATGCCCGTCGCGAGGCCTACGTCAACGCCGTCGATGGCCGATTCACCAGTTCGGATGGACGCCTGAGGGTCTCCGGGCAGGTCGTCGCGTCGGATACCACCGGCGCGGGTCAGGACGGCATCGGCGGGATCTTCGACCTTGGCTACACCCCCCGCCAGGGTCTATCCCACTACCTGTCGTTCGACGCGTTCGACGATGCCATCCATATCAGCGACATGGGCTACCTGCGCCGCAACGACTACCGGCGCGCTGCGTACAGCCTGTGGATCTCGGAGTCGGATCTCGAGCGGTTCCGCGAATCCCGGGGCAACTTCCGGCTCTATCGCGGCTGGAACACCGACGGCGAAACCGTTTCCGCCAAGGTGTCGTACGACCACCGGGTGACGCTGCACAACCTCACCCAGGTGCGCTTCGAAGTCGAGTACGAACCCGAGCGCTACGACGACCGGGGCAGTTTCGGCAACGGTACGTATCGGGTTGAGAGCGTGCGTGGCTTGGAAGCCCGCTACTACTCGGATTCCGCGCGTCGGTTTTCGTACACGGTGCGGCATAGCATCGAGGACCAGGAGATCGGCCACGGCTACTACCGCCGCAGCGAGGCCAATGTGCGTTGGCGGCCCACGGACCGCATGACCATGGCACTGGCCGTAAGTTACTCCGACCGGGACGCCTGGTTGCTGTATCGCGCGAACGGCGTCTTCGCGACCTTCGAAGCGAAGGGTCTGACGCCGTTTGCCACAATGAGCTATTTCGTCAACGCCCGTCAGCAGCTGCTCATGGCGTTTCAGTGGGTGGCCATCAATGCCGAGGCGCAGCGTTTCTACCGAATGGCGAACACCCCGGATTTCCTCGAGCCCATCGACAGGACACCCGCCGCGACAGACGACTTCTCGCTCTCCCGGATGAGCCTTCAGCTACGTTACCGCTGGGAAATCGCACCGCTGTCGGATCTGTTCGTGGTCTACCAGAACCGTGCCTCGCTGTCGGGGATTGACGACAGAAGCTTCGGCGACCTCTTCTCGGACACCGTCGATGAAACCATCGGCGAGAACCTCGCCATCAAGCTGCGCTATCGTTTCGGCAGCTGAGGGATTGCGAACCGTGTCGCTGGCCTTCGACCACATCCACCTGATCAGCGCCGATCCGAGTGCGGCGGCGGCGTGGTACGAGGACATTCTGGGCGGCGAGATCGCGGCGGAATACGCCCTGCGCGGCGCGCCGCAGATCAACGTCCGGCTTGGCGGCATGACCGTGATCATTCGCGGTCGGCGGCCCGGTGAGGAACCCGTATCGAGTCGTTCGATGACCGACTTCGGCGAAGGGTCGGAGGGGTATTCGAGCCACAACGAGTGGGGCACGGACCACTTCGGGTACACCTACCACGGCGATCTCCGGGCGTACTGCGAGTCGATCCGGGCGAAGGGCGCGACGTTCGCGGTGGAGCCGTGGGAGTTCTCGCCGGGCGGCTTGCTGTGCTACGTGGCCGCGCCGGACGGGGTCAGCATCGAGATCGTCCAAGCTCGATCCTGACTTCGCGCGTTGGGCCGGAGGCAGCCCCCCAACCAGCCGCCGGTCTGCCGCTTCACGCGCCAGATTGGTCGCCCGGTGCGAAAAAAGTCATGCAGTCGGGACGATTTCCTACATACATCCGCCAATCCAGCGGCCATAGTGGTACCTTTGGAGTAAGTGGTACCACGTATCATGGACTTGTCGGTGATTGACACGCTGCGTTACGCCAGTCGGCTCAGGGACGCGGGATTCGACCCCCAGCAGGCGGAGGCCATGTCGCGGGCCCTCAACGACGAGATTGGCAGCGGGGTCGCAACGAAGGCTGACTTGGACCATGCGGTCGGCGAACTGCGGATCGAATTCGCGAACGTCGTCGCCAGGGTTGACGCCGTGGAGGCGAGATTCGACGCCGTCGACGAGAGATTCGTGTCGGTGGACGCCAGGTTCGACGCCGTCGACGAGAGATTCGTGTCGGTGGACGCCAGGTTCGACGCCGTCGACGCCAGGTTCGACGCCGTCGACGCCAAGTTCGAGGCCATGGACGCCAAGTTCGACGCGCTCGCCGACAAGTTCGACACGCAGGGCCGCTACGTGTTTCTCGTCTTGGCCTTGATTGCGGCACTTGGCCTCTTCAACGCCGTATACCCGCAGTTGGCATCCAAGGAACCGCAGATCGCAGACGTCCAACCGTCACCCGCAACGTCGACGGTGCCGGTGCCGAGCCCGAAAGCGGAAGTGAGATAGCTCACGACGCCAGTCGACCCCACCGATCGGGGCGACCTTGACCAAGTCGGCATTGTCGTGCCGGCGAGCATCCGTGGGACAATGCCCGGCCATTGCGTACCCCTGTCCGTGGCGGTGCGTCCGCTTCACGAGGAGGCCGGCCATGTCGAACGAAACCATCTCCACCGAGGACGAGACACGCCTTCTAGACGGCATCGACCGCTGGCTCGAGCGGGACGTTCGGGACCAGGTGATGGCCCTCGAACGCGCCGACGAGTATCCCCGCGAGATGGTCGCGCAGATGCGGGAACACGGGCTGTTCGGGGCGACGATCCCGGTCGAGTACGGGGGGCTCGGGCTGCCGGCCGGGACCTACGCGAAGATCGTCACGCGGATTTCCGAGGTGTGGATGTCCTTGACGGGAATCTTCAACTCGCACCTCATCATGTCGAAGGCGGTGGAGCGGTTCGGAACCGACGCGCAGAAGGAACGTTTCCTGCCGCGGTTCGCAAGCGGCGAGATCCGGGGTGGACTGGCGCTCACCGAGCCGAATTGCGGTACCGATCTCCAGGCGATACGCACCACCGCCGCCCGCCAGGGCGACGACTTTACGATCAACGGCACCAAGACCTGGATCTCCAACGGCATCGAGGGCGACTGCTTCGCAGTCCTCGTCAAGACCGACCCGGAGGTCCAGCCGCGGCATCGCGGCATGAGCCTGTTCCTCGCCGAGAAGGGCAATGGCCTTTCGGTCGGTCGACGACTCGGCAAGCTCGGCTACAAGGGCATCGACTCGGCGGAGTTGGTGTTCGACAACTACCAGGCGTCGGCTGACAACCTGATCGGCGGCGAGGAAGGCCAAGGCTTCTACCAGACCGTCGGTGGATTGGAACTCGGCCGCATCAACGTCGCTGCCCGGGGCGTGGGAATTGCCAACGCCGCGCTCGCCGAGGCCACGTCCTACTCGCAGGTGCGCGAGACGATGGGCAAGCCGATCTGCGAGCACCAGGCGATCCAGACCAAGCTGGCCGACATGGCCACGCGTTGCCAGGCCGCTAGGTTGCTGACCGAGTACGCCGCGTCGGCCTACGACCGCGGCGAACGCTGCGACATGGAGGCCGGCATGGCCAAGCTCTTCGCCTCCGAGGCCGCCATGGAGAACGCCCAGGAATGCATGCGGATCCACGGCGGCTACGGCTACTCGACGGAGTTCCCGGTGGAAAGGCTGTACCGGGACGCGCCGCTGTTGTGCATCGGCGAGGGCACCAACGAGATGCAACGAATTATCATCGCCCGGCAGCTTGTGGCCAGGAATCCGGTATGACGCTTCCCCTCGAAGGACTGCGCATCGTTGCGGCGGAACATTGGGCCGCCGGCCCGTACGCCACGGGCTACCTGGCGGATCTCGGCGCCGACGTCATCAAGATCGAGAACCGATCGCAGGGCGGCGATGCCTGCCGCACCTTGGGGCCGTACTACCTAGGCGAGGAGGACTCGCATGTCTTCCAGTCCTTCAACCGCAACAAGCGTCCCAGCTCCTCGCGAGCCCGTTCCGGCTCGACGAACCCCTGCCGAACCGACCGGGGCCGCGGCTTGGGAAGGACACCGACGACATATTGGCGGAACTCGGCTACGCGACTCGCGAGATCGCCGAACTGCGCGATTCCGGCGTGGTGTAGCGCGTTTTGCCTTGTCTAGCGTTCTTGTGCAGCCCTGATGTTCACACACCGGTTGCATTTGGTACAGCGCGTCGAATCGCTCTTGAACGGCTCGTGTACCCACGAGACGCGCTAGCTACGTACGCCGTGTCCCGTCGCGCGTCGTTGATCTGCATCTTCGCGGCGCTCCTCGCAGCGGTCGCGAACGGCCAGCAGATCACCTTGTCGCCGGCCTGCGACCTGACCGCCAGCCAGGGGCGGCAGGAGGTCGACGCGCAGTGCGGGACGCTCTCGGTGCCGCTCGACCGGAGCGATCCGGATGGCGAGACCATCGAGCTCTTCGTCGCCGTCGTCGAGGCGTTGACCGAAAGGCCCGCGCCTGATCCGTTGGTGGTGATCGCCGGCGGACCTGGCGAGGCCGCAACGCGTTTTTTCGTGACCGCCGAGGTCGCCTTCCGGCGCATCCTGCGCGACCGGGCCGTCGTGCTGGTCGACCAACGCGGCACTGGCCGATCAGCACCGCTCGACTGCGGGGAGGCGGTCGACGGGCCGTTCCTCTCCGGCGCCCTCGACCCGGACGCGCTGATCGATGCCGGCGTCGCCTGTCTCGGGAGTCTCGATCACGACCCGCGTTTCTTTACGACCAGCGCCGCCGTGGCCGACCTCGAGCAGGTCCGCATCGCGCTGGGCTACGACGAAGTCAACCTCTACGGCATCTCCTACGGCACCCGGGTCGCCCAGCACTACCTGCGCCGGTTCCCGGCGCGAACGCGCAGCGTGATCCTGGACGGGGTCGTGCCACCCGGCCTGGCCTTGGGGCCGGATGTGGCGCTCTCCAGTCAAGCGGCGTTGGACGCCCTGTTCGGGCGGTGCGAAGCCGATGCGAACTGCAGCGACGAGTTTCCGGATCTGCGACGGTCCTTCGAAGCCGTGTTGGAACGGCTGCGGGACGCGCCTGCGGCACTGAGTTTCGAACATCCGCGCACGGGGGAGACGGTCGACATCGTGGTCGACCGCATGGTCGTGGCCGGCGTCGTGCGGCTGCTCGTCTACTCGCCGCAAACCGCAAGCCTGCTGCCCGTTCTCATCGATGCGGCCCATGCTGGCGACTACCGTGGCTTTGCGACCCAGGCGTTGCTGGTCAGAGAAGCCATGGAGGAGTTGTCGGTGGGGCTCAACTACGCGGTGGTCTGCACGGAGGACATGCCCTACGCGCACCCGCTGGACCTCGACGAGCAGGCCGAGACCTACCTGGGAACGGCGTTCGTGGAGATCACGGCTGCGGTGTGCGAGCACTGGCCGCAGGGCCAGATGGACGACGATCTGCGGAATCCGCTGGCGAGCGACAAGCCGGTGCTCATCCTGTCCGGCGAACTCGACCCGATTACGCCGCCGGCGTACGCGGACCAGGCCGCCTCCGGGCTCGCCAATGCCGTGCAGGTCGTCGGCCGCGGTCAGGGCCACGGGATGCTGATGGTCGGCTGCGTGCCGCGCCTGATGGCCAAGTTCGTGGAGACCGCGGAACCGGGTTCGCTCGATCTCGATTGCGTGGAGCGCATCCGACCGTTTCCGTTGTTCACGTCCCGCATGGGTCCCGCGCCGTGATCGAGGTGGCGGATCTCACCAAGCGTTTCGGCAAGGTCGAGGCGCTGAGCGGCGTCAGCTTCACTGCCGCGGATGGCCAGATCACGGGCTTGCTTGGACCGAACGGCGCCGGCAAGTCCACCACGCTGCGCATCCTGTGCACCGTTCTGGCAGCCGATGGAGGAATGGCGCGCGTGGGCGGGGTCGATGTGCGGGCCAATCCGGTCTCGGTGCGCGGGCGAATCGGCGTACTGCCGCACAACTCGAATCTCTACCCCAACCTCACGGCGCGTGAGAACATCGCCTATTACGCGGCGCTTCAGGGCCTCGCCGGTTCGGCGCTCGAGGCGGCGGTGGATCGGATGGTGGTTCGCTTGCGCATCGGGCCGTTCGCCGACCGCCGGGCGAAGGGGTTCTCCCAGGGCCAGCGCATCCGCGTCGCGTTGGCCCGCGCCCTGGTCCACGATCCGGACACGTTGATCCTCGACGAACCCACCAACGGTCTCGACGTGATGGCGACCCGGGTGCTGCGCGAGGTGATCCGGGAGCGGCGCGATGCGGGCTGCTGCGTGCTGTTCTCGAGCCACGTCATGCAGGAGGTGGCGGTGCTCTGCGACCGCATCGCCATCGTCGCGGCGGGAACCGTGACGATGGAGGGCACCGCCGACGACATCCGTGCGGCGACCGGTCGCGACGACCTCGAGGACGCCTTCGTCGACCTCGTGGGCGGGGACGATCAGGAACACTAGCCGTGGCCGGGCTCGGCGTCGTGTACCGCAAGGAGTTCGTCGATAGCCTGCGCGAACGCCGCGCAATGCTGTCCGCGCTGGTCTTCGGACCGCTCCTGGGGCCCGTTCTCTTCGCCGTGCTCACGAGCTATGCGGTCTCCTTGCAGATCGATGAAGCGCTGCAACCCGTCGAAGTGCCGGTGATCGCGGGCCGCAGCGCCCAGAACCTCGTGACTCACCTCTACCGGCACCAGATCGATGTCGATCACGACCGGTTCGACGACATGGAGGCGTTGCGCGAAGCCGTGCGCCAGGGCGACGCGGACGTCGGCCTGGTCGTTGCCGAGGACTTCTCGGAAGCGCTCGGCAACGGCGCACCCGCGAGGCTGTGGCTCATCGCCGATACGGCGAACAACTCGGCGCGTCCTTCGGTCGCGCGACTGCGCCGGGCGCTGGACGACTACGGTCACGCGATCGGCGTCCACCGGCTGGCCTTGCGCGGCATCGATCCCTCCCTCGCGCAACCCATCGAGGTTCTGACCGACGACGTCTCGACCCCCTCCGGCCGCGCCATCCTCCTGCTCGGGATGATGACCTACTTCCTGCTGTTTTCGACACTCCTGGGCGGAACCCAGGTCGCCATCGACACGACGGCGGGGGAGCGCGAACGCGGCTCCCTGGAACCGTTGCTGACGCTCGCGGTGCCGCGCACGGTCCTGGTGTGGGGCAAACTCGGCGTCACGTTCGCGTTCATGGCGCTGTCGCTCGCGGTGTGCATCTCCTCCTTCGCCGTCGCCGTGCGTTTCCTGCCGTTGGCCGAGATCGGCATGACGGCCAACCTGACCCCCCGGGTCTGCGCCGGCATCTACGTCGTCATGCTGCCCTTCGCGGCGCTGGGTGCCGGCATCATGACCCTCGTCGCGTCGTATACGAAGTCGTTCCGCGAGGCGCAGACCTATACCGGCATCGCCATGGTGGCGCCGCCGTTGCCGATTCTGCTGGTGATCCTGAATCCCATGCAGTCCTCGGCGCTGTCGATGCTCGTGCCGAGCCTGGCCCAGCATCTGCTGGTGACGGATCTCGTGAAGGGGGAGGGCCTCGATCCGGGGCTGGTGCTGCTGTCCGCGACCGCGACGATCGCCGTCGGCCTGGCCTGCGCCCTCGCTACCGTGCGGCGCTACGGCAGCGAACGGGTGTTGATCTGACGCAGCCGGGGTCGCCGCCGCAGTGGCAAGTAGGCCCGGGACTGACCTCCGGCGAAGGTGGTGGCAGCGTCCCCGCTACCGGTTCAGCGGCAGGTGCGCACTCAAGCGGGATCCCGCTTCGCTGTCGGTCACATCCGGGTCGCGCCAGCAGTCGGCGATGATGCCGTCCGGGCGAACCAGCACCAGGCCCAGCGGGTCGTACGGGACGGACCGGGGAACCGCCAGTTGCCGCCAACAAACCGGGAAGCCGGTGCCGTCGGCAACGCGACCGACCGCCTTGCGCCAGCGTTCGGCATCTGCGGATGCGCCGCCGAGGAGCACGTACTTCATGCCGAACCAGTCGAGGACGGACCGGCCGCGCCGCGCGTCGACCCAGACATGCGGCGCCCGTCGCCCTGCCCGCACGGCCGGCACGAAGTCGATGGTCGGATTGTCCACGGCCGGGGGCGGCTCGGGGTTCTCCCCGATCAGTGCCGACTCGAGCTCGAACCCGAGCAGCACGCCGTCGTAGTCCGCGTACTGCCGCGTGCCGCGGACGGCCTCCGTCGTGTCCCGGCCCGCGCGGAAGGCGACGAAGATCCTCGCCATGCGCTCCGTCGTATCGACGCCGGTGGCGATGCGCGCCAGTGCGCAGGGCCGGTGCTCGACGTGGTAGGTGTCGAGAATCTCCGGCGGCGAGTGCCCGTTGAGGACATAGGCGATCTTCCAGGCGAGATTGCGGATGCCGGCGAAGCCGATGTTGTTGCCCATGCCGCCCGTGGGCACGGCGACGTGCGCCGCGTCTCCGGCGAGGAACACCCTGCCGCGACCCAGGGCGTCCACGCAGCCCGGCGTCGGCTGCCACATGCCGGTGCTGGCGATGCGGATGGGCACGGGGTCCTCCGTGCCGATGGCTTCCCGTATGCGGCGAGCCGCC
>JAPOYW010000004.1 GCA_026706425.1 Gammaproteobacteria bacterium | reverse complement strand
GGCGCACTGGGTAGAGTCCGGCGGCGCGGCCCGAGAGTCCATGCACCTTACCCGGGGAGATCTGCCAGCCGAGAGGCAGGCAGAAGTCAGCAGAAGCCATAGTAGCGAAGAAGGCCGCGAAAGCGGCTGGAGCGAAGGGCCGAAGGCGCAGAGAGACAGGCTGGCAACCGGACTCCGTGCCTTCCCGATCCCGCCCGAAAGGTCGTCGGAGAGACGACCGCGGGAGGGGAACTTGCCGGTGGACTCCGGCAGGCGACCCGACCGTGGGCGGCTAGGGAGAGCGCGGGCGGAAGGTTGTGAATGAAAGTGCTGACTGACGATCTGCCGTTCCTGCGGGACGTCGTGGACACGCTGCGGTGAAGTCCACCTGTGCCAACCGCCGGATGCGAGAAAACCGCATGTCCGGTGGTGTGGGAGGGGTGACGGGCGCAATCCCGTCACCTCGACCCGATCGGGTTTGCATCGGAAAGTCCCGTCAAGGTGTTACCTCCACGCCATGCCAGAACGCAACCCGTCCGTCGATCTGACGCGCGGCGGGTTTCGGAGACGGGTAGTACCAGACCGCGTCTCGGTTGGTCTCGCCGTCCACGATTAGGTGTAAGTAGTGCGCCGTGCCTTTCCACGAGCAGATGGTCGTCGTTTCGCTGGGTGCGATCAGATCGTCAACCAGTGCGGCACGGGGAAAGTAATGGTTGCCCTCGACCACCACCGTGTCGTTGCTTTCAGCGATCACGCGACCGTTCCACACCGCCCTCACGCTACGGTCTCCTCGTGCGGGAAGACCGACGGCGTGCCGCGCAAGCTGATCCGGTGCAGGAGCCGGGTGTCGTCGGGACCCGTTGCGGCGGCTATCGGCGAGGCGCTGTGCATGGCCGTCGGGTTGTCCCACAGTATGAGATCGTTGACCCGGTACTTGTGGCGTGCCACGAACCGGTCGTGGAAGGCGTGGTCGCACAATTCGTGCAAGAGCGACTCGGCTTCGGCCTGCTCCATGCCGACGATCCCCTGGCTCGTGCCCGTGATGGCGTACAGGGTCTTTTGGCCGGTGATCGGGTGTCGCCTCACCAGCGGATGGGTGACGGTCGCGCTCTGATCCCATCCCTTGGGCGGTATCGGGACATGGTCGCCCGGCCGTGCCGCCACCGATACGCCGTGGCGATGAACTACGGTCAGGTCGTCAATCCTCCGCTTCGTTGGCTCGGGGAGTGCCGCATAGGCGCCAGCCATGTCGCAGAACTTCGTCTCGCCGCCGTGGCCAGGTGCCTTTACCGAGTACAGCATGGTGATCGAGGACACCTGGTTCCGGAACGACTGGTCGGTGTGCCAATGCGCGGCACCGAGTCTGCGCGCCTTGGCGTCGATCCCGACATTGGTGATGTTCGCGATCTCGGGAAAGTCGGGATCGCTGCTCAAGCGGATCGGGTCGCCGACCCGACGGGCGAACTCCACGAACTGGGCCTTAGTGATTCCAGCGGTTCGAAGTACGACGAATCGCTGGCCGTATAGACACAGGAGAATCCGCTTCAGAGCAGCGTCCGTCAGGGAACTCACGTCGGCTTGGGGGACCTCGGCGCCGAAGTTTCCGCTCAAAGGGACCACGCGAAAGGTCAATGGGCATCCAGACTGGGCTGTTTCCGGCGCAACAGTATATGTCCCTCCACGCGTGTCCATTGAAGAGGTGTGACCCGCGTCGGATTCGGTGGCGAATTGGGGTGATCGGATGCTATGTTTTGGTACCAATTGGTAGCTCAAGGACGTTGGCAAATGGCGACCGTTCAGATCAGCGCAAGAGTGGACGAGACCCTCAAGATCGCCTTGGAGCGCTATTGCCGGTCGCGTGGCATTGTCATGAACCATTTCATTCAGGAAGCGCTGCTCGATCGCCTGGAGGAACTCGAGGACATCGAGGACCTGCAGAACATCCGTCACGAACCGACTCGACCGTTGTCCGAGGTTCTGAAGGATCTCAAGCTCGATGGCACGCTATGAGATCGAGATCAGTCGAACGGCCGAAAGGCAATTGAGGAAACTACCCCGCAACGATCAACAACGTCTGACTCGGACAATCCTGACTCTGGCAATCGATCCGTTTCCTCGTGGTGTGAGGAAGCTCTCCGGCTATGACGATGTCTATCGGATCCGTGTCGGAGGCTACCGAGTCCTCTATAGCGTTTCGACGACGACTCTGATCGTCATCGTACTGAAGGTGGGACAGCGCAGGGATGTCTACCAGTAGACGCCGTCGCTCTGGCGGGGTGCACGACAAATCGTTGGTAAGCGAACGCTAACCTGCAATCCGAACACTTCGGTCACTTGCCGGTCGATCCGTCCGTAGCGCAGGTAGAACGGGGCTTGCGGGTTGGACCGCCTCATCGCCTGATTCGACGTCCACGTCGAGGTAAGTGGTCCTCACCAAGGATTTGTCGTACACCCGCTTTGGCGCGACCGCGGGCGCGAATCGGCGCGGTCGGTTATGCTTCAAGGTTGCGTGACGCGATGACAACGATGTCTGAACTCGACCGACAATTGACCCTCGGCCTACCGCAACATCGGGGGCTCTACGATCCGGCGCAGGAGAAGGATTCCTGCGGTGTCGGCTTCATCTGCGACATCAAGGGCCGCGCCAGCCGGGAGATCATCGACTCGGCGGGCCACATGAATTGTTGCATGGTCCACCGGGGCGGCCTTGGCTACGAGAAGAACACCGGCGACGGTGCCGGGATTCTCACCGGCATACCCCACAAGTTCCTGGCCAAAGCCGCCAAGCGCGATCTCGGCATCGAGTTGCCCAAACGGGGTCGATACGGTGCCGGTATCGTCTTTCTCCCGCGTACCGAGGAAGAGCGGGCGCGTTGCAGGGCGGTGATCGAAGAGGAGATCGCCAAAGCCGGGCAGCGACTGCTGGGGTGGCGGCTCGTTCCGACGCGTCCCGGCGAGGCGGACATCGGCAATGCGGCGCGGGCATCGATGCCGGCGATTGAGCAACTGTTCATCGGCAGCGATCTCGAAGGCGATGCGCTGGAACGCAAGCTCTACCTCATCCGCAAGGCCGCGACCCACCGCCTGCGCACCGACGAAGGCCTGACCGAGCGGGGGTTGCTGTTCTTTGTCAGCCTGTCCGCCAAGGTGATGGTCTACAAGGGCATGCTGACGCCGCACCAGTTGTTCCCGTTCTACCCGGACCTCGAGGACGAGGACTACCAATCGCACCTCGCCATGGTGCACTCGCGGTTCTCCACCAACACCTTCCCGTCCTGGGATCGGGCGCAGCCGAACCGCTTCATGAGCCACAACGGCGAGATCAACACGCTGCTCGGCAACAAGAACTGGATGAACGCCCGTCAGGGCGTGGTGAAGAGCGATCTCTTCGGCGACGACCTGACCAAGCTGTTCCCGGTGGTCGAACCGGATTGTTCGGACTCCGGCACCTTCGACAACGTCCTGGAGTTCCTGTTGATGACCGGGCGCACGCTCCAGGAAGCCGTGCTCATGATGATTCCGGAAGCCTGGCAGCAGCATCCGACGATGGACCCGGCCAAGCGGGCGTTCTACGAATACAACGCCTGCCTGATGGAACCCTGGGACGGCCCGGCGTCCATCGCCTTTACCGACGGCACCTACATCGGTGCCGTCCTTGACCGCAACGGGCTTCGGCCTTCGCGCTACTACGTCACCGAGGACCACAAGTGCATCATGGCCTCCGAGGTGGGTGTCGTTACCGTCGATCCGGCCAGGGTGGTCGCCAAGGGACGCCTGCAGCCGGGCAAGATCTTCCTGATCGACTTCGACGCGGGTCGCCTGATCCCCGACGAGGAGATCAAGTCGGAGTGGGCTCGCCGCCGACCCTACGGGGAGTGGCTCACGAGGCAGCGCGTCGAACTGGACGACCTGCCGGCCGCCGAGCCGGCCGGATTCGACAAGGCCACCTTGCTGCCCCGCATGCAGGCCTTCGGCTACACGGCGGAGACCATGCAGTTCATGCTGCTGCCGCTCGTGACCGAACTGCGCGATCCCCTGGGCTCCATGGGCAACGACAGCGCGCTGGCGGTGATGTCCGACAAGCCGCGCATGCTCTACGACTACTTCAAGCAACTGTTCGCGCAGGTCACCAATCCGGCCATCGACTCCATCCGCGAGGAAGTCATCATGGCGCTGGAGTGCGTCATCGGGCCGGAGCGCAACCTGCTCGATGTCACCGAGGAGCACGCCCACCGGTTGCGCGTGGCGCACCCGATACTCTCGAACGGCGAACTGGTGGCCATCAAGAACATCCAACACCGGGGTTGGCGGTCGCGCACCATCGACATCACCTTTCCAAGGGACTCCGGGGAAGCCGGATTGCTTGCCGCCTTCGACCGCATCTGTGCACAAGCCAGCGCCGCCATCGACGACGGCATCGAACTCATCGTCCTGAGCGACCGCGCGATTGGGCCCGACAACGTGCCGATCAGCGCCTTGGCGGCGACGGGTGCGGTGCACCATCACCTAGTGCGGACATTGGCCCGCACGAGAGTCGGGCTCGTGGTGGAAACCGGCGAAGCCCGGGAAGTCCACCATCATTGCCTGCTGATCGGCTTCGGTGCCGACGCCATCAACCCGTATCTCGCTTTCGAGGCGCTTTGGGACGCGCGCCGGAACGGCTACCTGGCCGAGGCGGACCATGTCTCGAACGATGTGGACGTCGTCGAGGGATACCGGAAGGGCGTCTCCAAGGGCATGCTGAAGGTGATGGCCAAGATGGGCATCTCGACGCTGCAGTCC
This sequence comes from Gammaproteobacteria bacterium, assembly GCA_026706425.1. Taxonomy (GTDB): domain Bacteria; phylum Pseudomonadota; class Gammaproteobacteria; order Pseudomonadales; family Azotimanducaceae; genus VXYL01. Next base: position 9,909 of record JAPOYW010000004.1, on the reverse strand, counting down.
TACAAGGGCGCGCAGATCTTCGAAGCGGTGGGGCTCGCCGAGGACGTCGTGGAGCGCTGCTTCAAGGGCACCGCGAGCCGGGTCAAGGGAGTCGGCTTCGATGTGCTAGCACAAGAGATGCAACGCCGGCACGAATTCGGCTACCCGCCGCGCGACGTGGTGTCCCTGCCGGTGTTGCCGAATCCGGGCGACTTCCATTGGCGCCGCCACGGCGACACCCACATGTGGGATCCCGAGTCGATCGCCAATCTGCAGGTGGCCGCGCGGGGCGACGACCGAGAGGCCTATTGGCGGTTCGCGAAACAGGCCAACGAGGAAAGCACCAAGCGGTCGACCCTGCGCGGACTCCTGACCTTCCACGAGGGGGCCAACGGCGGCGAGGTTCCCCTCGACGACGTCGAACCCGCGTCGGCGATCGTCAAGCGCTTCGCCACCGGGGCGATGAGCTTCGGATCCATCTCCAAGGAAGCCCACGAGAGCCTGGCCATCGCCATGAACCGCATCGGCGGCAAGTCGAACACGGGCGAAGGCGGCGAAGACGACGAGCGGTTCATTCCACTCGCCAACGGCGACTCCAAGCGTTCGGCCATCAAGCAGGTCGCGAGCGGCCGGTTCGGCGTGACGGTCAACTACCTGACCAACGCCGACGAGCTGCAGATCAAGATCGTCCAGGGCGCGAAGCCGGGGGAGGGCGGCGAACTGCCGGGCCGCAAGGTGGACGACTACATCGCCCGGATCCGCCACTCGACGCCCGGCGTGGGGCTCATCAGCCCGCCGCCGCACCATGACATCTACTCCATCGAGGACATCGCGCAACTCATCCACGACCTGAAGAACGGCAACCCCGAGGCGCGCATCAGCGTGAAGCTGGGGGCGGAGATCGGTGTCGGCACCGTGGCCGCGGGGGTCGTCAAGGCCCGGACCGACCACCTGGTGATCGCCGGAGACACCGGGGGCACGGGGGCATCGCCGTTGACGTCGATCAAGCACGCCGGCGTGCCCTGGGAACTCGGCATCGCGGAGACCCACCAGACGCTGGTGATGAACAACCTCCGCTCCCGCGTCGTGCTGCAGACCGACGGTCAGTTGAAGACCGGTCGCGACGTCGCCATCGCCGCCCTGCTGGGCGCGGAGGAGTTCGGTTTCGCAACAGCGCCGCTGGTGGCCATGGGCTGCATCATGATGCGCAAGTGCCACCTGAACACCTGCCCGGTGGGTGTCGCGACCCAGGATCCGGATCTGCGCAAGAAGTTCACCGGCGCCCCGGAACACGTCGTCAACTACTTCTTCATGATCGCCGAGGAACTGCGCCTCATCATGGCGAAACTCGGCTTCCGAACGGTGAACGACATGATCGGCCGGGCCGACGCGCTGAAGGTCGAAGCCGCAGTCGAGCATTGGAAGGCGAAGGGTCTCGACTTCTCGGCCATCCTGGAGCCCGCCACGAAGCCGGAGAACTGTCTGGGCGTGTACCGCATCCACGACCAGGACCACGGCCTCGCGCACGCCATCGACAACGACCTGATCGACTACGCGAAGCCGGCGATCGAGCGCGGCGAACGGGTCTACCGCGAACTGCCCATCGTCAACGTGAACCGCGTCGTCGGCGGGATGCTGTCGAACCACATCATCCGGGAAGTGGGGCCGGGCATGCTCCCCGACGGCGCGATCCACTTCAAGTTCACCGGCAGCGCCGGACAGAGCTTCGGTGCGTGGCTGGCCAAGGGGGTCACTCTGGAAGTCGAAGGCGACGCCAACGACTACGTCGGCAAGGGACTGTCCGGGGGCCGGCTCATCGTCTATCCGCCGAAGTCGAGCCAGTTCAAGGCGGAGGAGCAGATTCTGATCGGCAACGTTGTGCTCTACGGTGCGACGTCAGGGGAGTGCTTCTTTCGAGGGGTCGCCGCCGAACGTTTCTGCGTGCGCAACAGCGGTGCGCATGCGGTGATCGAAGGCGTCGGCGACCACGGCTGCGAGTACATGACCGGCGGTCGCGTGGTGATCCTCGGCCCGATAGGGCGCAACTTCGCAGCGGGAATGAGCGGCGGCATCGCCTACGTGCTGGACGAGGACGATTCGTTCGCCGGGCAATGCAACCCGGGCATGGTCGACTTGGAGCCCTTGGTTGCCGAGGCCGACGTCGAGGACGTGCGTTCACTCGTCGAGAAGCACCGGCGTTACACGGGTTCGACGGTCGCGGCACGGGTGCTCGACGACTGGGACCGGGTTCGCGAGCACTTCAGGAAGGTCATGCCACGTGACTACAAGCGCGTGCTGGAGGAGCGCAAGGCCGCGCGTCGCCAGGAGCGCGACGTTGTCGTGGCGCAGGTGGCCGCGAGTGGGTAAGACCACCGGGTTCAAGGAGTATGATCGCGACGCGGCTCCGTATCGGAATGCCGTCGAACGGATCGCCGACTTCCGGGAGATCTACACCGAGCACGACCATGCCCGGCTCAATTCCCAGGCGGCGCGCTGCATGGACTGCGGCGTGCCTTTCTGCCAGTCCCCGGACATGGTCCACGGCCGCAGCGGCTGCCCGATCCACAACCTGATCCCCGAGTGGAACGACCTGGTCTACCGGGACCAGTGGCGCGATGCCCTCGACCGACTGCACAAGACCAACAACTTCCCCGAGTTCACCGGAAGGGTCTGCCCGGCGCCCTGCGAGGGCTCGTGCGTACTCGGCATCACGGACCCGCCGGTCACCATCAAGAACATCGAGATGGCCATCATCGACCGCGGCTTCGAGGAAGGCTGGGTGGTTCCCGTTCCACCCGACGACCGCACGGGAAGACGCGTCGCGGTGGTCGGCTCGGGACCGGCGGGACTCGCGGCGGCGGCTCAACTCAACACGGTGGGGCATTGCGTCACCGTCTACGAACGCGCCGACCGGATCGGCGGGCTCCTCGTGTACGGCATCCCGAACATGAAACTCGACAAGGACATCGTCGAGCGGCGCATCGAACTGATGCGGGAGGAGGGTGTCCGGTTCGTCACCGACGCCGACATCGGCGACGGCGCCAACGGGACCTTGTCGGTCACCGAGATACTCGACGAGGTCGACGCGCTGCTCTTGGCGACCGGCGCGACGGTGCCGAACAACCTGCCCATACCCGGTCGCGAACTCGACGGTGTCCACTTCGCCATGGAGTTCCTGCACGCGAACACCAAGAGCCTTCTGGACAGCGAGCACGCCGATGGCAACTACATCGATGCGAGAGACAAGAACGTCATCGTGATCGGCGGGGGCGACACTGGCACCGACTGCATCGGCACCGCCATGCGCCACGGGTGCAAGACGCTAACCAACTTCGAGATCGTGCCCGATCCGCCGGCCGAACGTGCGCAAGGCAATCCCTGGCCGACCTGGCCGTTCATCTACCGCGTCGACTACGGCCACGAGGAGGCGGCGGCGAAGTTCAACCGCGACCCGCGCGAATACCGCACCTCCGCGGTGGAGTTCCACGGCGATGGCAACGGTCGCGTGAAGTCTTTGACGGCTGCGGAATACGACGAGAAATTCCAGAAGGTCGAGGGTACGGAACGCAGCTACGACGCGGACCTCGTGCTTCTGGCGATGGGATTCCGGAGTCCCGAGCACTACGTCAGCGAGCCGCTCGGCCTCGAACTCGACCAGCGCTCCAACTACTTGGCCGAAAAGGGTCTCTACCGGACCAGCAATCCCAAGGTGTTCGCGGCTGGCGACTGCCGCAGCGGCCAGTCACTGGTGGTGCGGGCGATCAATGAAGGCCGGGAGGCGGCCAGGGAGATCGACCGGTTCCTGTCGGGGGCTACAGAGTTGCCCTGAACGTCCACCGCGTCCCGAACCCGCGCGCAGTGACATCACCGAAATATCAAAACTCAGCAGTCGTTTGACAAACATGCCAGTCATCAGCGGTTGACCGTTTGCGCACGCCTGTCGTGGAGCGCAGAGTGGACTGACTGGCAGGGCGGTGGCGAACGATGGCGGTGACGGCGAACCCTACATTGGGGATGATTCGGGACGAGTTGGATTTGGTGGTCCAACCGTTGGTTGCCCGTGTGGACGCACTGGAAGCCTCGGTGGGCGACCGGTCGGGCAACGGCTTCGTAACGGCAAGCGAGTTCCGGCTATTCAAGTGGCTGGGAACCTTTGCGCTTGCAGCCGTTCTCGGCGGATTCGGCCTCCTCTACGAGCAGGTTTCGGACCTCCGCGTTGGCATGGAACGGCTCCACGGCGAGTTGTTGCAGGAGATGTCGGGAATCCGGGAGCGAGTCGTCCGGATCGAGACGATTTTGGAGAGGAAGGACTTGCCGCGACAAACGGAGCGGTGACGACCACGCTGACGGATCGATGGCGGCGACGGCGAACCCTACATTGGGGATTACCCGGGAAGAGTTGGACTTGGTGGTCCAACCGTTGGCTGAACGAATGGACGCGCTGGAAACCTCGGTCGGCGATCGTCTGGGAGGCGACTTCGTAAGGGCAAGCGAGTTTCGGCTTTTGAAGTGGCTGGGGACCTTTGCGCTTGCAGCCGTTCTCGGCGGATTCGGCCTCCTCTACGAGCAGGTAGGCGACGTTCGCGTTGCCATGGAACGGCTGCAGACCGACTTGCTGAAGGAGATTCACGCCCTGCGCGGAGAAATGCACATCGAATTCGCGAGCGTACGGCAAGAGATGCACGCGGAATTCGCGAGCGTACGGCAGGAGATGCACGCCGGATTTGCGAGCATACGGCAGGAAATGCACGCCGAAACCGCGAGCATCCGAGAGGACATTTCGGGGGTGCGGGAGCGGGTCGCGCGGGTCGAAACGCATATGCAGCGGGGAAGCGCCAATGACGAATGAGGCGATGTGTTGATTCGATCGATCGCATCTCGCTGGCGCGCCGTTTGCTGCGCCGCTGGCCCGTCGGAATTCCGCGTTGCCTCGGTCCCACGGTACGAGAATGCGTCGGCATTCTCGATCGCGCCCACGGGGCGCGCCGGGGCGGGACAGGCTCCTCCCCTACGCGTCGCTGGTCGCCATCGCCAAGGCGGGGCTCGGCGCGTAGGGCAACTCGATGAGAGTCGTCATGAGGTTCGCCGAGTGGGTGGCGTCAGGCTGCGTGGCCGGGAGGGGGGCGTTGAGGGATTGAGCCACGGCTTCATGCCAGACGGTGCCGCCCGCGACATTCACGCCGTTCGCGAGGTGCGGATCGTCTGAGATTGCCTGACGCCAGCCCTTCTCGGCGATGGTTCTGACGTACGGCAGGGTGATGTTGTTCAGTGCCAGCGTCGCGGTGTGCGGTACGACCCCGGGCATATTGGTGACGCAGTAGTGGACCACGCCGTCGTGGACGAAGGTCGGTTCGTCGTGGGTCGTTGGGCGACTCGTTTCGAAACAGCCGCCCTGGTCGATGGAGATGTCGACCAGCACCGAACCGTCGCGCATGTCGCGAACGTCGTCGGCGCACACCAGTTTGGGAGCCTTCGCACCCGGTACTAGGACCGCGCCGACTACCAAGTCCGCTTCCAGTACGGACTCGCGGGTGGTCGACGCGTTCGCCATGATCGTCCTGGCACGACCGTCGAACCGGTCGGCCAGCCAGCGCAGGCGGGCGACGCTCTTGTCGAGAATGGTTACATCGGCACCGAGACCCAGGGCGATCGTCGCCGCGTTGGCGCCCGCCATTCCGCCGCCGATCACCACGACCCGGGCGGGTGCGACGCCCGGCACGCCGCCGAGCAACACGCCGCTGCCGCCGGTGGTCCGTTGCAGGGCATTGGCGCCCACTTGGACCGACATGCGCCCCGCGATCTCGCTCATCGGCGACAACAACGGCAGGCTGCCGTCGTCCGCCGTGACGGTCTCGTAGGCGATGGCGGCCGCGCCGCTTGCCAGGAGCGCGTTGGTCAACGCGGGGTCGGCGGCCAGGTGGAGGTAGGTGAAGAGAACCTGATCCTCGCGAAGCATCGCGCATTCGTCGAGATTCGGCTCCTTGACCTTGACGATGAGGGTCTGGGCGAAGGCTTGCGCGCCGGAGCCGATGCAAGCACCGGCAGCAACGTAGTCACCGTCGCTGAATCCGATGCCTGCCCCGGCGTTCTCTTCGACGACGACGGTGTGCCCGTCCCGGGTCAATTCGGCAACGGCGGTGGGGGTGAGTCCGACGCGGTATTCGTGGACCTTGGTCTCCTTCGGGACGCCAATGCGCATTGCCTTCGCCTTCGTGGTTTGCCAGTCGTGGTGACGTTAGACAATCCGGGACGCAATGCGTTTGCGTTTTCGCCTGCAATCGTCGAGTATATCGGGACTATCTGCGACAAAATCGTATTAAAACCGTGGAATCTATTGTATTCGATCAAAGAGACCGAATGATCCTGCACGAGATTCAGCAGGACGGACGGATCACCAACGCGGATCTGGCCGAACGCATCAACCTGTCGGAGTCGGCGAGCCTGAGGCGTCTCAAGCGCCTAGAGGACGCGGGCATGATCCGTGGCTACGTCGGTTTAGTGGACCAGTCGCTTGCCGGATACCCGGACAACGTATTCGTGCAGATTACGCTGGCGAGCCAGCAGCGCGACGACCTTGCGGCATTCGAACGCGCGATTGTCGAACTGCCCGAGGTCATGGAGTGCTACGTCATGTCGGGAGAGGCCGACTACCTGGTACGCGTCATCGTCCGCGACGCCCGGGACTACGAACGCATCCACAGCCAGTACCTGACGGCGTTGCCGGGCGTGGACCGCGTACATTCGAGTTTCGCGCTGCGCACGGTCGTGAAGCGGACCGAACTCCCTGTTCGCTAGCGCCCCTTTGCGGTGCTGCGGTTGGCCGCTAGTCCTCCTTAGGGGCTGACCACCAGAGTTCTCGTTGGGGAGAAATGGTCCAGCAGAATCCTCACACGTCCACTTCGCGGGTTGGTGTTCGGTCGCGACGAATGTCGACACCTTCGAGCGATGGCCCGTTCATCAAGTATTCGATGAAGCCAGGCATTCGCCCGCTATTCGCCGGAAGTCGGACTCTCGGAAGACAACGACAGCGTCTCGAGCCATTGGCATCGGGTTGGACGTTGGAACGAAGTTCGATAGTGGTGCCCTATCTCTCGACCGCGCGCGTGAACGTTCCGGACGCGGCGACCGGCGCTTCGCCGAATCGGTCCGGCATCCAATGCAGCGCGACGCCATCGGAGCCCTTTGCGTACCAGGAAATCTCGTTCACGTCGTCTCCCGCATCCCAGTCGATCGCCGCGATGGCGAGACGCACGGTTTTCCAGGACTCCCCGGCGTGCTGGTCGAGAAACGCACCGTCGACCTTGAATTCCACGTCGTAGCCCGCCTCGGTGGCGGTTGCCTTCGACGCAACCGCCGCACGGGAGCCCTCGAGGAAGCGCAGGTAGTAGCTCTCTTCCACGATCCCGCGAAGCGTGACGAATCCGACGGCCATCTGGGCGAGATCCCGCCGGACCGAGTCGTAGAGGCGGAGATTCGCGGAACGCTCGGGGTCGGGTCTCGAATCCACCGTGATCATCACCGAGTCCTGGGTCGTCAGACCGCGCGCTTCGTCGGCCAAGAGGCTGTCGTCGGAGACGCGAACCGCGACGTACAGGTCCCCGCCGGACTCTCGAACGGCAAACGAGTAGGCGATGTCCGTAGCTGCGGTGGGTGCCGAGACGATGTCCCGTTGACGATCGGCGCGATACGGCAACGAATCCCACTCGCCGAGATCGCCGTCAACGGACGGCGCACTGCCGCTAGGGATCGGAAACGGTGCCACGGGCAGCAAGGCGGACACCACGTTCAAGTCGACGGGATTTTCCCCGGTGTGCGTGGACAGCGACCAGAACACCCGTCCGGGCCGGATGTCTCGATACGGCAGCGGTTCGACCGTTCTCAGAGGAAAGGTGAAGAGATGTGCGCCGCCGGCGGGGATTGTCGTTGCCTGTGCCGTACCCGTGTAGAGCAGGTCGGGGCCGGGGTCGACATGGAGCGCCACCGCGAGATCCCCGTCTCCGGCATTGGTGACCTGGAACGCCGCTCGACCGTCGGAAAAGGCCTCGCCGACACCTGGCATGGATATGGACTGCACGGCGTCGTCGAGCCAGCGCATCGTATCGCGTACATCGTCCGTCAGCAGATCTTCGTCGTGGATGCCGTCGAGCATCAGGTTGGCGATCCGGGGACCGTTGGCGGTCATCGTGACGAGGGCGACGTGGTCGAATTCCCCGTAGAGGTTTCCGCGCATGCTGCTGCCACCCCCGGTGGTGGCGAGGGTGATGAAGTTGCGGTCCTGGCGCACCATCTTGACGTAGTGATGAAAGTGGCCCGCGAACACTGTGTAGTCGCGGTTCCCGAGCAGCGCCTCCACCTTCGGCCAGTCGCCGCGCACGCCGCTGGCGTAGTCCCAGAGCGGCTGGTGGACGATCACGATCGTCCAGCGCGGATCCGGCACCTCGGCCAGCGTCCGCTCGATGAAGTCAATCTGCTCGGCCTGGGTCCAGGGACCCGGAACGGGCGTATCGGGTTTGCTGACCATCCCGAAAAGCTCCGAGTTCAGGACCAGGAACAGCACATCCTTGTACACGAAGCGGTAGAACGACGGGCCGAAGCGCGCCTGCCAGGTTTCCGCCATGGCGGCGTTGCTCATGTCGTGGTTGCCCGCCACGTAGAAGAACGGGACTTCGAGCTGCTCGACGAAGCCCTCGAACTCGTCCCACTCGCGGTCTATCTGGGCTTGGTCCTCGGTATAGCCCTCGATGAGATCGCCGACGCTCACGACGAATGCGGGTTCGAGCACGTTGACCTTCGGAATCGCCGAGGCGAAAACGCCGGGGCGGGCGTCCCCGGTGCGGTCGCTCACGACGACGAAATGGAAGTCACGGGCGGCGTCGTTCGCCTCCAGGCTGGACCAGGGAACGGCGCCTGGTGTCCCTTGCACGTCGAATCGGGCGACATCGGGATGTCCATCGTCGCTTTCGACCGTCACTTCTCCGCAGCCCGCAGCGAGCACAACAGCGGCAAGGAAGGCCAGAGACAGGGCTCTGGCGTCATGAAGCGCCACCGGGTCGCACGTCCTAGTCCGTGCTCCGACATTCCGTTCGGGCTGCATCCGGGGGCTCCGGCTCGGCGAAGGGCGCGCAGTATATACGCCGCGATACTGTGCCTCGATGGCTAGTGTCGCGCTTCTTCTTCCCGTAGCCGCTGGCGCACGTTGGCAAGTACGCGTCCGTAGACGTTCCGGCCCCGTGTGTCGCGTCCGCAGCCCCAGTAGTAGTCGTACTGGCTGGTTTCGATGATCGTCCTCTCGCCGGTTGCAGTCAGGGCGGCGGCGACATCTGTGTGGGTCCGGCACTTGGTGTAGGTGGCACGGGTCATGTAGACCTCCTTCACGTCGTCCCAACCGTTGCGAACCCGGCGTCGCTGTCGGCGCGCGATCCTGGCGGCCTTGGCAGGATGCGGTGCGTTGCGGATCTGCTCGCGAGTCACCGGATCGTCGAATTTCATCGCCTGGTAGTAGTGCTCCACCGAGGGCCAGTCCGTGCCATCGAGGCGGAAGGTGTGCTTGGAGTAGCTCGCCAGGGGATTGGCGGGGTCCGCCCGAGATACGAGGACGGCTTGGGGGTCGTGGTTGCGGAACACGGATCCGTCGTTCCGGCTCAGCCGGAGACGCGCACCATCGTCTTGCCGAAGTTGCGGCCGCCGAGCATGCCGATGAACGCGTCGACGGCGGAGTCGAGGCCCTCGGTGATGCTCTCGCGGTACTTGAGCCGACCCGATTTGATCCATGCAGACAGCGCCTCGAGGGCTTGTTCGGCCTCCGGGTGTCGCGACGCGAGATTGGAGAAGCCGAAGAAGGCGTAGCCTTCGGCGTTGCCGTCCCTGCCGAGTACCGGGAGACCCTCCGCCTGGAGACGCTGCAGGGGATTCATGCGCCGCGTATCCGGC
>JAPOYW010000402.1 GCA_026706425.1 Gammaproteobacteria bacterium | reverse complement strand
CTGCTATGGTACGGGTCGAGCGTGCTTCGCGCCTGACCTCGTCCGGCCTGCCCCAGCAAGGCCGATCCAAGGAGGTAAAGGGGGCGTGTGTCCTCGAAGCGTCATCGCCAACCCGCTCCGGCGGGCCCGCTGGGGGAGCTGCGACCGGAGCTGATGGGGTGGACCGATGACCGCACGCAATTCCCTCAAACGACTGGTACGCGCACGCATGCGCAAGACGGGTGAGTCCTATTCGTCGGCTCGTCGGTACTTCCATACCGAGGACTACGAAATGACCAATGCAACTACCAAACTACAACCAGGCCTCTGGCCGGATTGGGTCGCGGAGCATCCATGGCTTGTCGCATTCCTGATCAAAGCGGAGGCAGAGGCACGGAACCGCGGCGACACCTGCTGTGACCACTTCCACATCGAACTCGCCTTTCTGAGTCTCGGGCCACCCGTGTCCGACTGGCTCGCCACGCTGGGCCTCGACACGCCGGTGATGCGCGAGGACACCGTCGAGCTTCTGGGAATGAACGCCGAGAGAGGCTCTGGCGTCAACGGCGACGAGGCGTGGTTCGCGCGGGGCCAACGGGCGCGCGCCGCACGGCGTAGCACCGATCCGGTCACCGAGTGTCCCTTGGTATCCGTGGACGAGGTCTATACCGGCGAACTCTTGGAGTTGGCGAGCGCCGAAGCGAAGCTCCATGGCGACTCGATCGACGAGCGACACTTCCTGATCGCGTTGGCCGTGCTCCTGTTCGCGGGCAGTCCACCGACCGTCGGTGCCTTGCGCCACCTGACCGGGCTCTCGTCCACCGAGGACACCTCCTACGACGTCCGAATCGATGACAACAGGGAATGGATGCGCCGTCTCGCGGCATCGCATGGCGCGGATCCCGGGATGTTCCCCTACGACATCCACGGGCCGCGGCCCTGAGTCAGACCATGTCTCGGCCGGATTCCCGTACAGCCCGGGGGTCCGGCCGAGGCCGTAGGAACTTGGCGGCGTCAGATCAGTCCGCCACGGTCTTTCCGCCAACACCCAGCCTCGCCGCCAGCGCGCGCACACCGAGGGCAAGGAGTATCACGAAGGCTTCGACCATCAGCGCGATACCGATGCCGAGGATCGCGGAAAACCGGACGTTGCCGCTCTCCCGCCGGCTCTCCGCATCGCTGTTCTCGATGCCGAACCGGAGATAGCCGTGAACACTCATGGCGTCGCCCGAGTCGGACATCAGACCCCGAACGAGCAACACCTCGTCCGTCCTGAAGGCCACCGACATGTCGAGGTCATCGTATGTCATCGCAGGCCGGCCGCCGTCCGCCGGACCATCTTGGCCCACAGGCAATCGAGGATGACGCTGATAGCCCGAAAGACTGAAATACGTCCTTACGTTTTCAGGGATCTCAAAGCTCCAACTGACGAAGATCGGCTGCCACTTCTCATGGAACCCGACTTCATAGCGGATATGCGGTTGTCCGGTATCCCGGCGTCGAATTTCCTCGTCGACACCCTTCGAAAATGAAGGACCGGACTCAGTCGAGTCGCCTCCATTGACCACACTGAGATCGCCGCCGACAATCGATACCCGGAAAGTCTGCTGCCCATCAGGGGGCGGACGAGGCCCCGCCTCCCCGTTGGGTTGTTCCACATAGAGATGCGGATCCATACCCGTTACGCCGACAAGCGTCGACGAGCCGTCCCAGAAGCGCGCCGGCTGCAGCTCTAGATTGCTTCGCAGAAGAATCGATCGCACCCGGCACCCTTCGACGAACACGGGTCTGTTGTCGTCGTCCAAGAGCCTGAATTCGAAGAACGAAGCACCGAATGAGCCGATGTCTCCGAACACCGCCAATCTGCGGTCGTCGCATCCCTCGGTGGCGACCTCCAATTCCATTTCGTACCGGGTCGGCGTTTGCGTGAGCAAGGAGATTCTCTGGAGAGAGAACCAACAGATGGCGGCGCCAACCGCGGCCAGGACGCCAATGATGATGATCGGGTGGCCCCGACCCAGCACGAGCCGCGTCCAGTGCATCCGCGGGGTTGGGACCGGGTCTTGCTCCTCCATCGCCTCTGTCAGGATCCGTTCGCGACCGATCAGTGTACTTGATCGAACACGTCGCTCGACGCCAAGCCAGTCAATGCACCGAGGAGGCGGCGCAGCTTCGCCTTGAGCGCAACTGCCTTTAGGGGGTTGTAGGACTCGGGCGTCGCCCCGTCCATGTAGGCATCCTGGGCAATCTCCATCTGCAGCGCGTGCCGGCCCTGCTCCGGCTTGCCGTAGTGGCGCGTGATGTAGCCGCCGATGAAGCGACCGTTGACGGCATGGGCGTAGCCACTGGCCGCCAGCTGTTCGACGACGACATCCTGGATGGCGGGAGCGCAACTCAAGCCCTGGTTGGTGCCCAGGTTCAGCGCGGGCAGGCGGCCGTCGAACAGCCTCGGAACGATCGGGGCGATGGAGTGGCAGTCGTACAGGATGACGTGTCCGTGGCGTTCGCGTGCCCTTGCCAACTCTGCCTCCAACCGGTCGTGGTAGGGCTGCCAGTAGGTGACCCGGCGCCGCTCGATCTCGCCGACGTCGGGTTCGCACCCGCCTCGGTAGATCGGTTCGCCGTTGAACAACTCCAACGGACAGACGCCGGTGACCGGGCGACCGGGATACAGCGAAGCGCCGTCGGCTGGCCGGTTCAGGTCCACGACGTAGCGGCTGTAGTTCGCCTTCAGGACCGTCGCGCCCAAGTCACACGCGAAGTCGTAGAGTTCATCGACCCGCCAGTCGGTGTCCGGCAACGTCCTCGAAGCCGGCGTCAGGCGGTCCGCCATGCCGTCCGGGAGCAGGAGTCCCGAGTGGGGTATGGAGAGAATCAGTCGGGTCGTCCCCCGCTCGCAGGCGTAGAGGTCAGCAGGTGTCACCGGTTTCGAGACGCCAATTCGCTCGCGATTTCCGTAAGGACGCCGGCTTCGACAAGCCCCCGGGCAGCGGCGATGTCCGGGGCGAACTCCCGGTCCGCCGTTCGTTTCGGCACCTGGGCGCGCAGGAGCGCGTGAACCTGCTCAAGGCTCTCCGAGGAGTTCAGAGGGCGGAGCAGATCCACGCCGGTGGCGGCCGCCAGCCACTCGATGGCAATGATGGCCGCGACGTTATCGTTCATACGCGCCAGGCGGCGCGAGGCGTGGGCAGACATGCTCACGTGGTCCTCCTGGTTCGCCGACGTGGGGATGCTGTCGACGCTGGCCGGCGTGGCTAGCTGCTTGTTCTCGCTGGCCAGCGCAGCCGCCGTGACCTGGGCGAGCATGAAGCCGGAGTTGAGTCCCGGATCGGGCATGAGGAACGGCGGCAAGCTGGAGAGCTCACCGGTGACCAGCGCGGCGATGCGGCGTTCCGACAGCGACCCGGTCTCCGCAATGGCGAGCGCCAGCATGTCCGCCGCGAACGCCACGGCCTGGCCGTGGAAGTTGCCGCCGGATACGACCTCCTCCGGTTCGCCGAACACCAACGGGTTCTCGGTGATCGCGTTCGCCTCTAGGAGCAACGTGTGCTCGGCGTTGTCGACGAGATCGAGGTACGCGCCCATTACCTGGGGCTGGCAGCGAAACGAGTAGGGATCCTGGACCCGATCGCAATCCCGATGCGATGCACGGATCGCGCTGCCCGCCAGCAATCGACGCTGCGCCGACGCGACGGCGACCTGGCCCGCATGGGGTTTGAGGGCGTTGAGACGAGGGTCCGCATACGCGTCCGTCGCCTGGAACGCATCGGTCGACAGGGCGCCCACCACCACCGCCGATTGCAGGTTGCGCCGGGCATCGATCATGGCGGCGAGCGCCTGGGCCACCGAGATCTGCGTGCCGTTGATGAGGTCCAGCCCTTCCTTGGGTCCAAGTTCCAGTGGCGCTAGCCCCGCGGCGTGCAACGCCTCCTTCCCCGGCAACACGCGGCCCCGGAATCGGGCTTCGCCGCGTCCAAAGTACACTCACGGGCGCCAAACACGCCATCACCGAGGTTGGCTTCGGTGCTGGGGCATACCACCACCGTAGCTCCCGTGCCTGCTAGCGCTTCGCGCTCGGACTCGTTCATATGGCAGGGAACGCCGCGCAGAATCGCGCTCAGGTCACCAAGCTTGCGGCCGTCAGCCGAAGGCGCCAGCATGCAGTACCTCCTCACCAACTGCCGGGTCGCCACGATGCGTTCCGGCAGTCCCTATGGACTGATCGAAGACGCGGTCGTCGCAATACGGGATGGGCACATCGCCTGGGTCGGCCCTGCCGCCGACCAGGCCGACGACCCCACCGAAGAGCAGGTGGATCTGTGCGGCCGGCTGGTGACCCCCGGCCTCATCGACTGCCACACCCATCTGGTCTATGCCGGAAACCGTGCCGACGAATGGGCGCTCCGCCTCGAAGGTGCCTCCTACGAGGAAATCGCCCGACGCGGTGGCGGGATCGTCTCCACGGTGAGCGCGACCCGCGCGGCGAGCCGCACACAGTTGCTGGACGCGACCCGGGCGCGGCTCGACGTCCTGCTGGCCGAAGGCGTGACCACGGTGGAGGTGAAATCCGGCTACGGCCTCGACCTCGAGACCGAACTGCGCATGTTGCGCGTGGCCCGGGACCTTGGCGAGGCCGCGGATGTTGACGTGGTCGCCACCTTCCTCGGCGCGCATGCCCTGCCGCCGGAGTATAGGGAATGCCGGGCCGACTACGTCCGGCTGATGGTCGAAGAGGTGCTGCCAGCCGTTGCGGCGGAGGGTTTGGCGGACGCCGTCGACGCCTATTGCGAAGGCATTGCCTTTACCACCGACGAAGTCCGGGCGGTATTCGAGTGCGCCCTGGCACGAGGACTGCCGCTACGTCTTCACGCCGAGCAACTCTCGAACCGCGGGGGTGCGGCAATGGCCGCGGGGATGGGCGCGCTTTCCTGCGATCATCTCGAATACCTGGATGACGCCGGGGTCGAAGCCATGGCCTCTGCGGGAACCGTCGCGGTCCTCGTGCCCGGCGCGTGGTACTACCTCCCGAAACACAGGAGCCGCCGGTCGATGCGTTGCGGTCGGCCGAGGTGCCGATCGCCGTCAGTACCGACCACAACCCCGGAACCTCGCCGGTACTCTCGATTCTGGCGGCGATGAACATGGGCTGCGTACTGTTCGGACTCAGCCCGGAGGAAGCCCTTCGTGGCGCCACCGTCAATGCGGCCCAGGCTCTGGGTCTCGACGACCGGGGGTCAATCGGGCCCGGGAAGTTGGCCGACCTCGCTGTATGGGACGTGCAGTCGCCCGCCGAACTCAGCTACTCGCTGGGTCACAACCCCTGCCGCCGGGTATTCAAGGCAGGCGTTCCCAGCAACGGCCGATGACCATGTCCGAACGAATCATCCGGCACCTCGCGGTAGCACGCTGACCTGCAAGTCCTGGCTGACCGAAGCCCCGATGCGCATGCTCATGAACAACCTCGACCCCGAGGTGGCGGAGAACCCGGCCGAACTCGTCGTCTACGGCGGCCGCGGCAAGGCGGCGCGGAACTGGGAAGCATTCGACCGGATCGTCGCTGCGTTGAGGACCTTGGAGATCCCTTGAACGGGTACCTGCCGTTGGGCTGGACCATCGACGAGCACGACCAGCGCCGACGCGCCGATCCGGACGGCACGGTACGCGCCGCCAAGGAGTCCATGGCCGTGCAGGTGCGGGCGATGCTCGAGTTCTACAAGCGCGGCATTCCGGTGGTCGACTACGGCAACAACATCCGCCAGATGGCGCACGAGGCCGGCGTTTCGAACGCGTTCGACTTCCCCGGCTTCGTTCCCGCCTACATTCGACCGCTGTTCTGCCGGGGCAAAGGCCCGTTTCGCTGGGCGGCGCTGTCGGGTGACCCGGCGGACATCGCCCGGACGGATGCCAAGGTCAAGGAACTCCTGCCCGACGATGCGGCGCTGCACCGGTGGCTGGACATGGCAGCCGAGCGCATCCGTTTCCAGGGGTTGCCGTCCAGAATCTGCTGGGTGGGCTTGGGCGACCGCCATCGACTAGGCCTGGCATTCAACGAGATGGTGCGCACCGGCGAACTGAAAGCCCCGGTCGTGATCGGGCGCGACCACTTGGATGCCGGATCCGTGGCCAGCCCGAACCGGGAAACCGAGGCCATGAAGGATGGCTCCGATGCGGTGTCGGACTGGGCGTTCCTGAACGCGCTCGTGAACTGCGCATCGGGTGCCACTTGGGTCTCGGTGCATCACGGTGGCGGCGTGGGAATCGGCTACTCGCAGCACGCCGGGCTTGTCGTCTGCTGCGATGGCACGCGTGCGGCGGACGCACGAATTGACCGCGTGTTGTGGAACGATCCCGCCACCGGCGTCGTTCGCCATGCCGATGCCGGCTATGACGAAGCGCGTGAGTAAGCCCGTGCCCTACGGATGGTCCTGGCCAGGTCCGTCGGGGCGACCCGTGGTCGCCCGCGACGCTAACGGACGCTCCGGGACGGGACAAGGCCCTCGCCTACGAACCGACGGTTGAACTCAGTCGGTCCGGCTCTTCGTCCTGAATACGCTGGTAGATCTCTTCCCGATGTACCGCGACGTCGCGTGGTGCGTTGACGCCTACTCGAACCTGATTGCCCTTGACGCCCAAGACGGTGACGGTGATTTCGTCGCCGATCATGAGAGTCTCCCCAACACGTCTGGTTAGGATCAACATGAGCCGACCTCCCTTGCCTTTGTCCTTGTCCTATGGCCTGTGTCTGGATGTTCGCTTCCTTCATCCTCACAGCGGCAATCCTTCCGTTGCCGTCCGTGCCCTTGGCATGATCCACGGCGTCTACCTGGTTTGTTCTGTAGTGGCGGCAGCCGCCTAGACCGATGTCATTTCCGATTGTGGACTACTTTGCCCCGTCATAACACCCCTTGTTCCGGTGTTTTCCACAGGCAACCCACAACTTTGTTCAGTCGTCCTCCACAGCCGTTGCGTCGCCAAGCCCGAACGCGTCGTGGATGGCACGCACCGCCAGTTCGAGGTAGCGCTCCGCCACGACGACCGAGATCTTGATCTCCGACGTAGAGATCATCTGGATGTTGATGTTCTCCGCCGCCAAGGCGTCAAACATGCGGGTCGCGACACCCGCGTGGGACTTCATGCCGACTCCGACCGCGGACACCTTGGCAATGCGGTCGTCGCCTTCGACCCCCCGGGCGCCGAGGGTCTCCCGGATCCCGGCCAGAATCTCGCGCGCGCGTTCGTAGTCGGCGCGCCGAACGGTGAACGTCAGGTCGGTGGAACCGTCGGCGCCCGTGTTCTGCACGATCATGTCCACTTCGATGGAGGCTGCGCCGACGGGACCGAGAATCTTCGATGCCACCCCCGGCACGTCGGGCACCCCGAGAACCGTTAGCTTGGCCTCGTCGCGGGCGTAGGCGAGTCCGGAGACGAGTGGTTGTTCCATGGTGTTCTCCTCCGTCGTGATGAGGGTACCGGGACCCTCGTCGAAGCTCGACATGACCCGGAGCGGCACGCCGTACTTGCCAACGAACTCGACCGAACGCGAGTGCAGTACCTTGGCTCCGAGACTGGCGAGTTCCAGCATCTCCTCGAAGGTGACCGCGTCCAGGCGCCGGGCGTTCTCCACGATGCGGGGGTCGGCCGTATACACGCCTTCGACGTCCGTATAGATCTGGCACTCGTCGGCCTTGATGGCGGCAGCGATCGCGACGGCCGTGGTGTCCGAGCCGCCGCGGCCGAACGTGGTGATGTCCCCGTTGGGCGCGATTCCCTGGAAGCCGGCAACAACGGGGGTCACTCCCCCTGCGAGGTCGGCATTCAGACCGTCCACGTCGATACGCTCGATGCGCGCCTTGGTGTGGTTGTCGTCGGTACGGATGCCGATCTGCAGCGCAAGCCGCGAACTGGCCCGGCACCCGCGTTCCATCAGGGCCATGGAGAGCAAAGCGACGGAGACCTGTTCGCCAGCCGAGAGCAGAACGTCCATTTCCCTAGGCGGGGGACGCGGGACCACCTCGAAGCCGAGCCCCTCCAGGCGGTCTGTCTCTCCAGCCATGGCGGAGACGACCACGACGACGCAGTCGCCGGCTTCGACACTCGCCGCGACCCGGTCGGCCACGGCGTTGACGCGTTCGATGTCGCGCACGGACGTGCCGCCGAACTTCTGCACCAGCAAGCGAGACATGGGGTTAGGACGCGATACGCCCGCGTACCCAGTCGGCCAGGGAAGCAAGCGCTGCGTCGAGTTTTTCCGGACGATCGCCACCGCCCGCCCGGGCCATCTCAGCACGACCGCCACCCCGGGCACCGACCTGGTCGGCCACGAATCGCAACGTATCGTTAGCCGCCACCCTGGACGACACGTTCTTGCTGGCACCCGCGATCAGGCTGACAGTGTCACCCACATGGGCCAGCACCACGAGGGCATCGCCCAGCCGGTCGCGCAGCGTGTCCATGGTCGCCGGCAGTGACTTCGGATCGCCGTCCACCGTTGCAGCCAAGACACGAATGCCGTTGACGTCCACGGCCGCCTCGGCGAGATCCGCGCCGCGGCCGGCGGCCAACTTGGCGTTCAGGGCGTCCACTTCCCGTTCGAGCGCCCGTGCCCGTTCGGCCAACTGACGCACCCGGGCGTCGACGTCGCCCCGCTGGCTGCGCACGGTCGCGGCAACCGTGTCGAGTTGGCGCTCCGTATCGGTGAACCAGGCCAGCGCGTGGGCACCGGTGAGGGCTTCGATGCGCCGCACGCCCGCAGCGACACCTTCCTCCGAGATGATGTGGAAGACCCCGACGTCGCCGGACCTCGCGACATGCGTTCCGCCACAGAGTTCCACCGAGAAGCCCTCGCCCATGCTGAGAACGCGCACGCGATCCGCGTATTTCTCGCCGAAAAGCGCGATCGCACCCTTGTCGATTGCATCCTCGAAGTCCATGACCTCGACGAGTGTTTCGGTATTGGCCCGAATCCGCTCGTTGACAAGGTTCTCGATTCGCACGAGTTCCTCGGTGGCCACCGGTTTGGGATGGCTGAAGTCGAAACGCAACCGGTCCGGAGCGACCAGCGAACCCTTCTGTTCCACGTGGCTGCCCAGGACCTCGCGCAACGCGGCATGGAGGAGGTGCGTCGCGGAGTGGTTGAGCACGATGTCCTGACGCCGGTCCATGTCGATGGCGGCGACGACCGTGTCTCCCCGCCGCAGGGCACCCGTCAGGACCCGGCCATGGTGCAGGTGCTGGTCGCCAGCGCGCGTCGTGTCCTCGACCTCGAATCGAACGCCGCCTTCGGCGCGGATCTCACCCGTATCGCCAACTTGTCCGCCGGCCTCGGCGTAGAAGGGCGTCTCGTCCAACAGGACCACGCCCGTGGCGCCCGCCTCAAGCGTGTCGACTTCGACATCGCCCTCGTACATGCCTAAGACGTTGGCCTGGCCCTCGCGGTGCATGTACC
Organism: Gammaproteobacteria bacterium; assembly: GCA_026706425.1. GTDB lineage: Bacteria > Pseudomonadota > Gammaproteobacteria > Pseudomonadales > Azotimanducaceae > VXYL01. Next base: position 5,255 of record JAPOYW010000402.1, on the reverse strand, counting down.
CCGAGAACTCGACCTTCGAGTGGACGCGGATGCTCTGTTCCAGATTGGCGCTGAACCGTGCGGCCGCGCGGCCTCGTGCCCGCTGGGCTTCCATGGCTTGGTCGAAACCGGCCTGGTCGACGGTCAGGCCCCGTTCGCGGGCAACATCCGCAGTGAGATCCGCCGGAAAGCCATAGGTGTCGTAGAGCTTGAATACGATGCCGCCCGGGATGGTCTTGTCCTTTAGACGGGCGATCGCCCCGTCGAGGAGTGCCATGCCAGACCTCAGGGTGTCCGCGAAACGCCGCTCCTCGTCCGCGACGGCCTCGGCGATCCGGTCCGCGGCTGCGGCAATGCCCGGGTACGCATCACCCATGAGGTCAACGACGGGGCCGACCAACTGGTGGAAGAAGGGTTCGCGGATGTCGAGCTTGTACCCGTGCCGCAGACCCCGACGAACGATGCGCCGCAACACATAGGCACGGTCTTCGTTGCCGGGCAGGACGCCGTCGCCGATGAGAAACGTCGCGGCACGCGCATGATCGGCAATCACCCGCAGCGAGGGGTTGGCGAGCATTGCCGTCTCGTCCCCCATTCCCGCAAGCCGCCCGGCGCGCACCACGAGTTTTCTCAACAGGTCAATCTCGTAGTTGCTGGTGACACCCTGGACGATGGCGGCGACCCGTTCGAGCCCCATGCCCGTGTCGACGCCCGGCATCGCCAGGGGCGACAAGGTCCCGTCGGCCGCGCGGTCGTATTGGGGGAACACGAGATTCCAGAACTCGGAGTACCGGTCGCCGTCTTCGTCGGCCGAACCCGGAGGGCCGCCGGCCACCTCGGGACCCAAGTCGTAGAAGAGTTCGGAGTCCGGTCCGCAGGGCCCGGTGTCGCCCATCGCCCAGAAATTGTCCGCGTGATCGACGACCCGCTCCGATGGGATGCCGATCTTGCGGGTCCAGATCTCCCGGGCCTCGTCGTCACTCGGATGGACGGTGACCCACAGACGGTCCTTGGCGAGTGCGAGTACTTCGGTAACAAACTCCCAGGCCCACGTGATGGCGTCCTCCTTGAAATAGTCGCCGAAGGAGAAATTGCCAAGCATCTCGAAGAGGGTCTGATGTCGGGCGGTGTAGCCGACGTTCTCCAGGTCGTTGTGCTTGCCACCAGCCCGGACGCAGCGCTGGCAACTGACCGCGCGCTGGAAGTCCAACCGCTCGCGTCCGGTCAGGGCGTCCTTGAACTGGACCATTCCGGAATTCGTGAAGAGCAGCGTCGGATCGTTCCCCGGCACCAGCGAACTCGACGGCACCACACGGTGACCGCGTTGCTCGAAAAAACCGAGATAGGCAGCGCGAATCTCGTCGGTCTTCATGACCCGGGCCGGTACGAAAAAGGGCGGGAAGTATACTTGGGTTCGCCGGCCACGGTTGCATGTCGAACGGCACGGGACGCCACAAGGGCGTCCCCTTCATGGAACATCCGACGAAGGGCGCATCGCGCCCTGCGGAGAATGTTCCATGATCGACGGCGGGGCTGGGCCCGAGGCGACCCGACGCACAGCGGAGCGAAGGCGCGTCGTTGCCGACGCGGTCGGGGCGGCACTGGGGCGCTACGGGCCCTCTCCCTACGAGCCGAGCACCTTGGCCACGACATCGGACGAGAATCCGCGACCGGCTAGGAATCGCGCTCTTCTCGCCCATTCCGCGCGGTTTTCCACCGGCGTCGATCCGAAGCGCTTGCGCAATGCGCTGGCCGCACGCTCGCTCCATTCGTCCGCGTCGAGGTTGAAGTAGACCGACGCGATGGCGCTGTCGACGCCGCGTTCGGCAAGACCGGCACGGATCTTCAACGGTCCTTGTCCGCGCCCCAGTGCCGAGCGGACGAAGACTTGCGCGAACCGTTCGTCGGACTGCAGACCGGCACGGGTGAGATTCCTGACGATCTCTTCGATCAGGTCGTCCGGATGTCCCCGACTACCGAGCTTGCGAGCAAGTTCGAATCGCGAGTGTTCGCGCCGGGCCAAGAGCCGAACGGCCGCGTCGCGGACAACTGCGCGGCGTTCGTCGACCCCGTCCACGACCTGCCTACCGGCGACTAACGCCTCTCAGTTCGTGAACACTGGCACTATCCGAAGGTGCGGCTTTCTCCACCTCGGCTCGATTGGCGCGTGAACGACCGGGCAGCAACTCCGACCGAATGCGATCCTCGATCCCGTCCCGGGCCTCCGGGTTCTCGTCGAGCCACTCCGCAGCGTTCTTCTTGCCCTGGCCGATGCGTTCGCCCTGGTAGCTGTACCAGGCACCGGACTTCTCGACGATCCCCTGCTCGACACCTAAGTCGATGATCTCGCCGTTGCGGTAGATGCCCTTGCCGTAGAGGATCTGGAACTCGGTCTGGCGGAACGGCGGCGCGACCTTGTTCTTGACCACCTTGACCCGGGTCTCGTTGCCGATCACCTCGTCCCGGTCCTTGATCGCGCCGATGCGGCGGATGTCGAGACGCACGGACGAATAGAACTTGAGCGCGTTGCCGCCCGTGGTGGTTTCGGGCGAACCGAACATCACGCCGATCTTCATGCGGATCTGGTTCGTGAAGATCACCAGCGTATTGGAGTTCTTGATGTTGCCGGTCATCTTGCGCAGCGCCTGGCTCATCAACCGGGCCTGGAGACCGACATGGGAGTCGCCCATCTCGCCCTCGATTTCCGCCTTCGGGGTGAGCGCGGCGACGGAGTCCACGACCACCGCATCCACGGCCCCGGACCGGACCAGCATGTCGCAGATCTCGAGGCCCTGCTCGCCCGTGTCGGGCTGCGAGACCAGGAGGTCGTCCGTATTCACGCCGAGAGCCTCGGCATAGATGGGATCGAGCGCGTGCTCCGCGTCGATGAAGGCGCAGGTGCCGCCGCGCTTCTGCGCCTCCGCGATCACTTGGAGGGTTAGCGTGGTCTTGCCCGACGACTCCGGTCCGTAGATCTCCACCACCCGACCGCGTGGCAATCCGCCGATGCCGAGCGAGATGTCGAGTCCCAACGACCCGGTGGAGATCGACGGCACCGCCTCGAGTTCGCGATCTCCAAGGCGCATCATCGAGCCTTTCCCGAACTGCCGCTCGATCTGCGAAAGCGCGGCGGTAAGGGCACGTTCCTTGTCTTTGGCTATGTCCGTCACGGGGGTCTCCTAGCTGTTTTCGGGTGAGGACCAATGGCTTGCCCGGTACTGTATATTTGGTCAGTAGCGACGTCAAGCCAAAACACGAAATTCAGCCAAATCGCACACGAAAACGGGTCATCGGCCTACAATAGGGCATCCGCACGAAGAGCGCCGAGGGACGGGACAAGCCCGTCCCCGACGGTTACGCTCTCGCGACATGGATCTCACCGCGCACACGCCCGTGATGCAGCAGTACCTGAGCATCAAGGCGCAGTATCCGGACACCCTGCTGTTCTACCGGATGGGCGATTTCTACGAACTGTTCTACGACGATGCAAAGCGCGCCGCAGGACTGCTCGACATCACGCTCACTGCGCGCGGGCAATCCGCCGGGAATCCCATCCCCATGGCGGGCGTGCCGTTCCATGCGGTCGACGGCTACCTGGGCAAGCTGGTGGAGGCAGGCCAGGCCGTCGCCATCTGCGAGCAGATCGGCGATCCGGCCACGTCCCGAGGTCCCGTCGAAAGGCGGGTGCAGCGTGTCGTTACGCCCGGCACGCTGGCGGAGGACGGCCTGCTCGCCCCGGAACGGGAAAGCGTGCTCGCCGGGGTCAATCCAGCATCCACCGGATTCGGCGTTGCGTGGTTGAACCTGGCGTCCGGGGAGTTTTCGTTCAGCGGGGCATCGGGTCGTGCCGAACTCGACGCCCTGCTGGCCCGGCTGCGGCCGGCCGAGGTACTCGTTCCGGAGCGGATCGACATCGACGGCGAGACCCCTCAGCAGACGCGCGACTCGCTGGAATTCGACAACGAACTCGGCTTCCGCCACCTGGCGGATCATTTCCGGGTCGCCGACCTCGGCGCGTTCGGACTCGAGCCGTCGGACGCCGCGGTCGGCGCGGCATCGGCGGTGCTGCGCTACGCGCAGGCGGCGCGCTGCCAGGATCTCGAATTCGTCGACCGGCTGAACCGGATCGCCGAAACCGACACGGTGGTCATGGACGCCCAAACCCGGCGCAACCTGGAGATCGAACGCCGTCTCGACGGCGAGTCCGCCGGCACCGTGTTCTCGGTGATGAACCACACGGCCACGGCCATGGGAGCGAGGCTCTTGAAGTCATGGCTGAACGCCCCCGTCAGGGACCACCAAGCGCTCGGCCACCGGCAGGCGATCGTGGCCGCGATTCTCGACCGCGCGGCTGCCCCCGGGTTCGCCGATGTACTAGCGGACATCGGCGACATGGAACGTATCACCAGCCGCATCGCGCTCGGCAACGCCTCGCCCCGGGATCTCGGCAGGCTGCGCCAGGCGCTCGCCTCAATGCCCCGCTTGAACGGTCTGGTCGCCGATCTCGGAGACCCGGAGCTGTCCCGGCGTTTCGACGCCCTGCCGCCGTTCGACGCCGAATACGACGAACTCGGGGCCGCGCTGGTAGACGATCCACCGGCCACCATTCGCGACGGCGGGGTGTTCGCCCGTGGCTACGACGGGGAACTGGATCGCCTGAAGGACTTGACCGAGAACGCGGCGGAATGGCTCGCCGACCTGGAAGCCCGCGAACGACGGCGGACCGGCATCGCGAATCTCAAGGTCGGCTACAACCGGGTGCACGGCTACTACATCGAGGCGAGCCGGGCGGCCGCCGCCGCCGACATGCCTCCGGAATACGTACGCCGTCAAACGTTGAAGAACGCCGAGCGCTTCATCATGCCGGAGCTGAAGCGGTTCGAAGACGAAGCCTTGACCAGCCAAGCGCAGGCATTGAGGCGCGAGCGGTTCCTGTACGACGCCCTGATGACGCGCCTGCAGACCAGTCTCGACGGCCTGCGCGCCGCCGCGCGGGAACTCGCCCGGCTGGACGTGCTCAATGCATTCGCCATCGCGGCCGACCGCTACCGGTTCGCCAGGCCCATTCTGACCGACGAACCCGGCCTCGTCATCGAGGGCGGCCGGCACCCGGTGGTCGAAGCGGAGTCCACCGAGCCCTTCGTGCCGAACGACTTGGCACTATCCGACTCGCGCCGTCTTCTGATCGTCACCGGCCCCAACATGGGCGGCAAGTCCACCTACATGCGGCAGGCGGCGTTGATCACCCTGCTGGCGCACACCGGCAGCTTCGTACC
>JAPOYW010000689.1 GCA_026706425.1 Gammaproteobacteria bacterium | reverse complement strand
GCCATCAGGGAATCCCGACCATCTCCGTCTGCGCACTCAAGATCAGCATGCGCTCACCGTCGATCCACTTCTCCATGCCGTCGGCTTCGAGGGTCTCGCGCCAGCGAACCGAGTCCTTCGGATCGTGGTAGTACAACTCCGCCATTCCGGCATAGGGCTCGTTGGCGGGGTCGATGCTATGGCTCACGACGTAGCGGAAGCCGCCCACCGCTTCCATCGTCGCCTTGACGTTGGGGACGTGGATGTCGAGCCAATGGGAGAAGAAGCCGTCGTAGTCCGTGTCCGGTTTCGCCGTGACGAGATAGGTCACCTTGTGGAATCCGGACCGCGTCATGGGGTAGGGCGCGTTGAGGGTCAGCGGCTCGGTGTCCAGATGCTCGGAACCGTCGATCACGACGTATTCGCGGGTTGCCCACGGCATGTACGGCTCCGCCTTCTGCTGGAAGGTGTCGCGCGGTTCTGCGCCGAAACCGGTCTCGGGTTTCGGCAACGGTCGCGGCCACCAGAGCTGCGCCACGCCATCCCAGGGATGAACGCCTGCCGAGTTGGCGTCGTAGAGGGTGGCGAAATAGCGCCGGGCATGGGGCCGGCCCCGTTTCGCGCCGTCCTTCTGGCTTTGGATCACGGCGGGCATGTGGTTGGCGAACCAGTGTGCCACTAGTTCCTCCCGGGAGGTCTCGGGCTTGCGCTTGATGAGGTACATCATCTTTGCGCCCGGGGTCTGGTCCATGTCGAGCCTCCGTCAATGTCGCGGGCGTATATTACGCGAGCGTCCCAGCGGCATTCACTCAAGCCGATGGCCCGGTCCCCGCAAGGTGAAGGTCCCGATACAGCCTGTCCAAGGCATATGCGCCCAATCCCAGACCCTGATCGATGAGGTAGCGCCGGCCTTCGTCTTCCCACGCCGGCTCCACGACCGCGAAGAACTCGTCGGCGTGACGCACGTCGATTTCAGCATGCAGGGAGTAGTGGATGAGCCGGTCGGGGCGCAACCACCCACGTGCCACAACGGCTTGGCCGATCATCGCCGATACGCCGGCAAAGGCCCGTTCGATGATCCCCATGCAGGCGACTCCGACCTCCAGTTCGTCCATGACGCAGGCCGTGGTCAAGATGCTGTTGAAGGCGCGCATGGCGGCAACAGGTCGAGTTCGTCGAGCGTGTCGACTTCGCTGCCGATTCGGCGCAGGAACTCCTGAAAGGTCGTGTGGTGAAACGCCGCCTCGTCGAAGTCGCCGTGTTCCTCGACGACATTGCGCAGTATGTCGAGTCGTTGGCGGGGGTCGGGCAGGCGTCCCACGAGCGCCGCCATCGGTCGCGGGAAGAAGGTCACCGCGAAGAAGAACTGCTGCTGTGTGCGGCGGAACACGTCGAGCGACATGGTCCCGTCGACGAGGTCTTGGAGGTAGGGGTTGCCCTCGATGCCGACGCGATCGAGTACCACGGCTGCCTGGGCCGTGACCTGGGGCGCTCGCAGGGATGTCATATCAGATCTCCGAGGTGTTGATGTTCCAAGGCCAACCGGGTGCGAGACCGGTGCCGAAGACGGTTGCCGGGGCGACGACATCCACCCGGTCGCCGAAACGGGTGACCAGATCGGTTGCATCGCTGGGCGGGACGGCAACGAATAGGTGGCGGAGTCCGTTCTGCATTGCCCCCGCCAAGGCGGCCTCGAGAAGTCCCACGGCACTCTCGATCGATTCATAGGCGAAGCAAGACAAATGGGCGCTTCGGATCTCGCTGCCGTCGTTCGCATCGTAAAGGCGCTTCGACTGCAAGGTGTCTTCCAGGCACCCGCATGCCGCCCCCGCGGGATCGACCAGCCAGCATCTTGCCATTTCGGACCGCGACGGTGCGCCGACGGGACACGCGAAACCGGGTGACGCCAGCCGTTCGTGACATTCTTCGCCGTCCCGTTCGGTTGCTCGCCACGCGTCGCCCCGCTGGTGCGGCGGGCCCGCGCGCAACCGTACGACGACGATTTTGCCGAGCGCCGCGAAACCGGGCAAACCCAGCCTTCCGGTGTACTGTGCCGGCGTCGCCTTGGTCCCATCCATTACCACGCCGAACGCAAGTTCGGTCCGTTCATCGAGCCACGTCTGGACAGCCGCTGCCAACCGCAGGACCATCCGGCCACCCTGGACAGCGGGGTCGACCTTCAGGTCGCCGAGGTACAACGCCGTGCGCCGCTCGCCACCCGGGAACATGAGGGGTCTGAGGGCGGCACCAAGGACCCCCAGGACTTGCTGTTCCCGCTCCGCGACGAAACAACGTGCCTCGCCGACGGCGCGGAAGAACCGGACGTAGTCATCGCCGTGGCTGATTCGAAACGACCGCCCGGGACCCAACGGATAGGTGAACTGCCTCTCGAAATGTGCCAGAGCGCCCGCCAACCGCGAAGACACCACGGTCTCGAGGGCGTGCACGTTCATCGCCTTCTCCCCAGGTACAGCGCCCGGTAGAAGAAGCTGCGGTCTGCTTCGTGCAGTCGCCTCGCCCGAGCCCCGTGCCACTCGAAGCCGTCGCCGAGACGTTCGATGTCCAGCGTCGAGTTCAACTGGCGAACCAAGGTCCAGCCGCCGGGGCGAAGCGCCTTCCGCGCCTGGTCCAGCGTTGTTCGGGCATCGTCGGGGTCGAGCCAGTCGAGGATGTTCGAAAGGTGGACGAAGTCGAACGCGCCGGGTCTGTCGGCAAGGGCCCCCACCATCGTACCGAGTTCCCAGGTGACGCTTGGGATGCGCGCCGGGCACGGCCTAGCGAGCCAAGGCGACATGGACCCCGGCGGGTAGCAACCCTTCAGCATCTGCCACAAGTACGGATTGTCGTTGGCTGGCAGTGTCGCCAGCACGTGGCGTAGGCGTCCTCGGAAGTGCGAGGAGAACGGCGCAGCGGGATTGCGTACCGCCGCTTCGCCGAAGAGGCAGACCAGGTTCGACCTGCCCATGACATCGCCGAGTGCCTGGTCGATGCATTGCCCCAGGTTCGTCTGCGGTGCCACTCGCTCAGCCTGACGTGCGGGATCGCCAAGCGAGAGGAGGGCGTTGATAGGCTCCACGCTGCCGTGCAATGCCTCGCGCAGCGCCGCGAACAGGAATTCGAAGCGACCCGCATGGTCGGGGCCGATCCGAGAGACCAAAGGGATCGAGCCCAAGGCGTCCCGTGGGAGGTCAAGCGCCGCCAGTTCGCCGATCAGACGTCTTCCCCGCTCGGCCGGTGCCATCGGTGCGTGTCCGAGCAGCGCAAGACGTTCCTCGGGGCTGGTAGCCTCCAGCAGACGCAGCTTGAGCCGGGTCAGCGCCAACTGCGCGGGGTTGGGGTCGACACAATGCAGGTGCGCGACGTCTGCCATGCTGGCCAGGAGTGCCACCGTGCATCCGCCGGAGGCCACCATTGCCACCCTGGCACCCTTGCCGACGGATCGGACGACATCGAAGTCGACGAGGGCGTCTTCGCGAACCTGCGCGAATGCGACGGGCAGGGCGCTTGCCCGCTCAAGCCAAGAGCCGCCTTTTCCGCAAACGTCGTTCATGCCACGCTCGCCCGGATAAAAACTCGCCGTAAGTGTACTCACGGCCAACGACGACGTGGATCGAACGAACGGAGTGCCGTCTCGCGGTACCAACGGGTGCCCAGACCTAATCAGTTGCGTGGCATCCGGTGATTGGCCCGCGAGCCTATCGTTCGGAACGGGAACGTGCGTTAGCGAACGGGTTCGAAGTGCGGGAAGGTCCTGCTTGCTTCTTCCAAGCTGTCCAATGACGGCAGATCCGCGACTTGCTCCATGGCTTCCCAGATGCGGGCGACCTCGGGATGTTCGTGGGCTCGGCCGGACTCCCGCCATTCGAAGATCTCGATGTAGGTACCGTTTGCAGAGCGCGCCAGGAGAGCGGGACGGTCGGTGATGAGTTCGAGCTTTCTCAGGGTCGGGACGTGCTGGTCGATCAACGCGCGCAGCTCGGCGTCCTTCCCCTCGTGTGGTTTGTAGAGAGCGATGACGATTTGCGGATTCATTTTGCCTCCGGGTTCACGTCGTCGAACCATTGAAGCCAGCGACCGACGACTCGCCGCAACGCCTCGGACTCGAGGACGTACTTCCACTCGCGGCCCTGCTTGTCGACACGCACGAGCCCTGCCTCGGCGAGGATCCGCAAATGGCGGCTCGTCGTCGGCCAGGAGCACGAGAACCGCTTGGCAATCTCGCCGGCGGTCATGCTGCCACCCCGTGCGTTGAGGACGATCAGCACATGGCGTCTCGACGCATGCGCGAGTGCCTTGAACACGCGCTCCAAGTCGTCGAGTTCGGCTTGGCCTCTTCCAACGGGCGCTGTGGACGCTTCGCCACCATGTTTAGCCAAAGTGCTAATAGTCGTCAAGCATTATTTAGCATTATTACTAACCATAGCATGACGGTGCAGCTGGATTGGGCGTTTGGTCTCCGCGACACCTTGACTCTCACCCATCTCCCGAGTATTTTCGCGCGCCCTTCGATCCCGCCTGCCCTCTGGTCGTCCGACGCAGCGGCATGCCGTGAGGACCGTCCGAATGCCGCAAATCGAAGTACGGGGTCTTGCGAAGACTTTCCGCGTGGCCGAGCGGCTGCCCGGACTAGCTGGGGCTTTCCGGGGTCTGTTCCATCGCAGGATGCGCGACGTCCACGCTCTCGGTGGGATCGACTTCGACATCGAACGCGGCGAACTGGTGGGCTATATCGGCCCCAACGGCGCCGGCAAGTCGACGACGATCAAGATCCTCGCGGGGATCCTCAATCCCACGGCCGGCACCTGCCGGGTCGACGGCCTCACTCCGTGGCGTGACCGTCGCCGCCACGTTGCCCGCATCGGCGTCGTGTTCGGCCAGCGCACCCAACTGTGGTGGGACCTGCCGGTCATCGAGAGCTTCGACCTGTTGCGGGACATCTACCGAATCCCTTCTGAGGCGTACCGTGACAATCGCGACCGGCTGATCGCGCTCATGGATCTCGAGCCGCTGCTCGACGTGCCCGTGCGGCAGCTATCGCTCGGCCAGCGCATGCGTTCGGACCTGGCGGCTGCGCTGTTGCACGGTCCGAGTCTGCTCTTCCTGGACGAGCCGACCATTGGGCTCGATGCCGTGTCCAAGCTCGCGATCCGGGATTTCGTGCGCGAGTTGAACCGGGACCGGCAGGTGACGGTTCTGCTGACCACCCACGACATGGACGACATCGAAGCGTTGTGTCAACGGGTCATGGTCATCGGCAACGGACGCATCCTCGTCGACGGCAGCGTGGCTGCTCTGCGCCGACGGGTGCGCAATGAACGCGTGCTGGTCGTCGACTACGACTCGGCGGGGGAAGCCGGGAGGGTGGATGCTGAAGGGGAGGGCGTTCGCCTAGTGGAACGCGACGCCTCGCGGGTGCGCATCGCCTTCGACCCGGACCGCATCCCGGCGGCAACGCTCATCGGCGCCCTCTTGGCCCAGGGAACGCCCCACGATCTCTTCATCGAGCACCCGCCGATCGAACAGACCGTTGCCGAGCTGTACGCCGAACACGATATGCGCGAACGATGAAGGCGGACATCCGCCCGCTCGTTGCGGTGGTCAGCGCTCGTTATCGAACCCTGCTCCAGTACCGGGCGGCGGCGTTCGCGGGTTTTGCAACCCAACTGTTCTGGGGTGCGATCCGGCTCATGATCTTGGCGGCGTTCTTCGCCGCCGCCACCGAGCCGCAACCCATGAACCTGACGCAGGTGGTGGCCTACGTGTGGCTCGGTCAGGCATTGCTTGGCATGCTGCCGTGGAACGTGGACGCCGATTTCCGCGCCCAGGTCCGGGACGGCACAGTCGCCTACGATCTGCTCCGGCCGCTGGATCTTTATTCGTACTGGTTTGGGCGCACCTTGGCATTCCGGGTTGCCGCGCCCACGCTCCGCGGCATACCGATGGTGCTGTTCTCCATGGCCTTGCTGCCGCTGGTGGGCCTCGGCGATTGGGCACTGACTCCGCCGGCATCCGCGGTTGCCTTCGCGGGTTTCGTCGCGGCGCTCGTTGTGGCGGCCATGCTGGCCACGGCGGTCACACTGCTTGCCCACATCTCGCTCCTGTGGACCATCTCCGGCATCGGCATGGACCGGATCCTCACCGTACTGGTGACGATCTTCTCGGGACTCGTCGTGCCGTTGCCGCTGTTTCCCGACTGGCTGCAGCCGTTCCTGAACTGGCAGCCATTCCGAGGCCTCGCTGACGTTCCCTACCGCATCTACAGCGGCAACATCCCGCCGGCCGAGATTGCGGCAGAGCTGTTCTTCATTCTCGTCTGGACGGTGGCGCTAGTCGTCATGGGACGGCTGATTCTGCTTCGCGGCGTCCGGCGCATGGTGGTGCAGGGCGGATGAACGCGGCGGCTCTGCTTCTTCGCTACCTCGCCATCTCGCTGCGCGGACAACTGCAATACCGGGCGTCGTTCCTGATGGCGGCCTTGGGCAACCTGTTGAACTGCCTGATCGAACTCGCCGGCATCTGGGTGCTGTTCGACCGGTTCGGGAACCTGTCGGGATGGAGCTTCGCCGAGGTGGCGTTCTTCTGCGGCGCGGTCAACGCCACCTACGCGATTGGCGAACTGATGGCCACCGGGTTTGATCAGTTCGGCACCCTGTACGTCAAGACCGGCGACTTCGACCGCCTCTTGCTGCGCCCGCGCAGCACCGTTCTGCAGTTGGCGGGCCACGAACTGTCGCTGCGCCGCCTTGGCCGGCTGTTGCCGGGCCTCGTCATTGTCGTCGTTGCCTGGGGCGCACTCGATCTCCCGGTGGAAGCAGATCGGTTTGCCCTGCTCGCATTCGCGATGGCCGGGGGTGTCGCGTTCTTCTTCGCGTTGATGGTATTGCAGGCCACGATGTGCTTCTGGACCACCGAGTCGCTGGAACTGATGAACATCCTCACCTACGGCGGCGTCGAGACGGCGTCCTACCCGCTGCCCATCTACCACCGGCTGTTCCGGCGGTTCTTCACCTTCGTCGTTCCACTGGCGTGCATCGGCTACTTCCCCATCGTCGCCGTGCTTGGCGTCGACGACCCGCTGGGGACTTCGCGCATGTTCCAGGTGGCGGCGCCCTTGGCGGGATTCGCCTTCCTCGGCGTGGCCATCGGCGTGTGGCAGCTCGGCGTTCGGCGCTACACGTCCACGGGAAGCTGACGCCGCTGCGGCCGCAGCACGCGGGGTGATCGCTTCCTCGTACTCAGCATCGCTGATTGCCTTTGCACAACGGTGCTATTCTTCCGCGCTTCCGACGAGGGCACCGCGCATGGGGGCGATCGAACAGGCATTCACAGATGCTGAAACGGCGGCCGAATCCGCGCGCAAGGCGGCGAGCAGCGTGGTGGCCCGAGCGCGGGCAATGACCAAGGCCGCGCAGGAAGGGAACATCGGTGGTCTGCGCAAGGCGCAGAATGATCTCGGTGCCGCCTTGGCTGCCTTGGCTGAGGAGGTTCGTACAGCACGCGATGTTTGGCGGTGGTCGCCGGAGCAGGAGGAGGCATACCTCGGCGGCGACTACGCGGGCGAACTGCGCACCGCCGCCGAGGAGGCCGGCGTGGCGCTGTACGAACGCGACGGCTACCTGGTCGCCTACCCTTCGCTCGTGCGCATCCAGCCCGGTGATCGCACCGTGCGCGTGGACCGCAAGAACCACCGTACGCTGCGTCCGTCCTTCCTCGCCCGCTTCCTGCTCAGGAATCAGCAGAAGCGCAGCGGCTTCAAGCCCGAGCGGTTGCTGGAGCAGCTCTGCGTTGTATACGACGAGCTCGTGCGCGGTTCGCCAACGGACCTCGGCGGCTCGAGCGTGGTGCCTCTGGCCCGCATCTACAAGCTGATGACCGCGCTTCCCGGGGTCAGCAGGGACTACGACCGCACGGACTTCGCGCGCGACATCTATACGCTCAATGCCGACGGCCCGCAGCAGACCCGGAGGGGTCGTACGGTGTCGTTCCCTGCCTCGACCGGCACGCGCCGCCGCAGCGACATCTTCTCGTTCGTCGCGCCGAACGGCGAGAACCACGAGTACTACGGCATCAAGTTCAGCGATCGGGCTTGATGTCGCTGAAGCTCGCCGTCAAGGATTGGCTGGACGTTCTCGACAGGGAGTACCTGCAGACGTTCATCGCCGAAGGCGGCGCGGCCGTTAAGGTCGCGGTGGGCGATGCGTTCGACCGAGCGCGGCTCGCCGAGGCTATTGCGTCGCGGGCGACCGAACGCGGTTACTTCGCGATTCACATAGACGCGAGCAAGTGCCGTGCCCACATGCCGCAGGATCTGTTCCACGCCATCGCTGGCAAGATCGACTGGCGGCTGCTGGCGCGGAGTCGCTTACTCGCGCTGGCTTCCGGACTTGGTTACGACATCGACCCCATCGATCCCGCTGCGGCGGTCGTTCCGGCCATCGCGGAACTCGGGGGCATCGGGGAGGATGCCGTGAGGATGGAGTTGCGCCGGGCGTTGCACGACGAGGTTCTCGCCAGCGTACACATGGGGCGGGATTTCCGCAGCGCCATGTTCCACCTGTGCTTGGCCGAGTTGCAGGATGACGGTGGCTTCTACGGCTGTCATCCGATACTTGACTGGCTCACCGGCGAGAACAACCGCATCGGACCTCTGCGACCCTTCTCGCTGCGCACGCCCATCAACCGCACCACCGCCCGCCACTTCATCGAATCCGCGTTGTACTGGCTGCGCGCCGCTCGATACAGCGGGACGGTGATTCTCTTCGACGCGAGCCGGGTTACGCTGGCGCGCAATCCCCGGGACGGCGAGCGCTACTACACCCGGGCCATGGCCATCGACCACTACGAGCTGCTGCGCGGTTTCATCGACGACACGGATCGGCTCACGGCCACGCTGCTGATCGTGGCCACCAGCCCGGAATTCATCGACGATCAGGCGCCCCGCGGCTGGCGCATCTACGATGCCTTGCGGACCCGGGTGATGGACGACGTCCGGGACCGCGAGTACGCCAATCCCGTGGCGGCGTTGGTCCGCGTCGGCGAGATGGAGTCGTCGCTATGAACGGTGGTGCCGCGACCGAAGCGATTCGTAGCGCTTCGCGGCTGGACTGCCGGCAAGCCCTTGAGGCATTGCGCAACGGTGTGCCGAATTCCCTCGCGGTCCGGCTGCTGGGCTCCAATCAGGAGGCGGTCGAAGAGTCCTTCCGGGCTTTGCTGGCCGCAAACCGGCACCAGGGCATGTTGGTTTCGGGGGACTTCGGCAGCGGCAAGTCGCATGCCCTTGCCCACTTCCAGGAGCTCGCGCTGGCGCAGAACTTCGTCTGCAGCAAAGTCGCGATCAGCAAGGAGACGCCGCTTTACCACCTCGGATGGGTATTCAAGGCCGCCGTCGAGAGCGCGCGCATGCCCGACCGTGGCGGTCGCCTGATGGACGAACTTGGGGAGGCGGTGCGGAACTCGGCGCGCGAGTCGCCGCTCTTGGGTTGGGCGGACAGCGCAGCGGAGCAGGGCACGCTCTCCGCGATCTTCCCGGCAACGGTGGCAATCATGGACCGCTCGGGCGATCCGGACCATTGCCGGGCCATCGAGTCGTTCTGGTCCGGGGGCCGCATCTACGTCGCTCAGGTGCGCAAGGGCTTACGGGAGATCGGGTTGGGCAAACACTATCGGTTCACCGCACCCCGCGTTTCGGAACTGCCCCCGCAGCAACTTCGTTTCGCCACGGAACTCGTCCGGGTAGCGGGATACAAGGGTTGGGTGATATTGCTCGACGAGATCGAACTGGTGGCCTCCTACTCGATCCTGCAGCGTGGACGTGCATACGCCGAAGTCGCACGGTGGCTTGGCAAGACCCGGGGCCAGTCGTACCCCGGACTTGTGGTGGCCGGCAGCGTCACCGAGGACTTCGCGTCGGCCGTGATTAGCCCAGACGGTAAGCAGGACTGCGACAATGTCGCCCCCAGGCTGCGCATCAGCGCTCGGCACGCGCACCTTGTCGAGGCGGCGCGAGCGGGAATGACTGCACTGCAAGGCGAATGCCAGGGGCTGCGCGCGCCGACGGACGCCGAAGTCGCTGCCACCGTGGACCGTCTGCGCGCCATCTACGCAAAGGCGCACGACTGTTCACCGCGACCCTTGGACTTGGACTCCGGCGGCGCGGGATTCGAGGGTCGGATGCGGTACAAGGTGCGCGCTGCGATCAACAAGTGGGATCTGATCCGGCTGGTGCCGGGAGCACGCCCCGCTACTGAGTACGAGCCATATTCGCCAGACTACCGAGAGAATCCGGACCTCGGGAATCTGGATCCCGACGACGACTTTGAGCTGTGATGGACGCCGATCTGAACACGGTGAAGCGGCGCATAGAGACGGTCGTCGAGCGGCTGGACGGCGAACCCACGCCCAGTCCAGAAAACGCCAAAATGGGAACCGTCATGCCGATCCTTCAGGCGCTGGGGTGGGATGTCTTCGACACCAACACGGTCCGGTACGACGAAGCGAACTTCGCCGTCGCGCTCTGCGACGGGCAGGCCCGGCCCCAACTGTTCTTGGAGATCCACGATGCGCGGTTCGATTCCGGTACCGTACCCGGCCTCTTATCCCGGGCGCATCGCGCCGGCGTATCTCTGGTGGTCCTGACCAACGGCCCCGCGTGGCGCTTATACGTGGCGGAAGCAGAAGCGGACTCGGCGTCTCGGGTAGTCGAACTTGACCTTTGCAGGACCGAGTCGTCCGAATCTGCAGCGACGCTGTGCCGTTATCTCGGACGGCATCGCGTTCTGAATGGGGCAGCGGCCAAGGACGCCATCGGCGGCAGCGCCTTGCCAGCGGCTTGGCGGGCGTTGGTGTCCCGAGCCGATAGCTTGTTGGTCGAACTGGTTGCAGACGAGGTCCGCGACCGGGTCGGCGTCAGGCCGGACGACCGTGCAGTCAAGACATTCCTTCGCGAGTTGACTGATTCGCCACCTCCCCAACCCCCGCAGCCGCCACGAACTGTTCGCGCACCCCGAACTGTACGCGCAACCGTCGAGCTGCGGGACGAACGTCGCGTCTTTACCTCCGTCAAGGAAGCGCTCGTTTTCCTGTTGACGGAACTGTCCAAAGCGGACGAGACGTTCCTAGAACGTTGTGCTCAAGATCCAGTCTTCGCTACCAAGAAACTGCTTCATTTGGCGCAGAGTCCTGATGAGCTGTTTCCCACGCGCCCAGACCTCAGGAAATACCACGCGCGCCTGCCCGGTGGTTGGTTCCTCAATACCAACACGAACACCTCCAAGAAGGAGCAAGAGGCGCGTGCGGCGGCGGCAGTTGCCGGCCTCGAGTTCGGCACGGACGTCATTGTTGACTTCCGTTCGCCCTGACGCGCTACCGCCGGGAAGAGGACGATGGCATCGTCGGTAGGTTGGTTGCACGTAGAGAGGTCGGGCGCGGGCGGTAAGCGGGCCGCGTTGTTCGAGACAGGAATCGCCGGCGAGCCCCGGCAATTTGCCATCGTGACCACCGCCGGTCAGAGGACCGACACCGGCAGCCAACGCCGGGATATCGTGAACCCCCTACTCAAGGGGAGCGACGGCTTGGCGTTGGTCTTCGCCAGGGCCGGCGACCTGACCCGCCCGTGCGCGGCCACGCTGGATGTCCCCGTGTGGCTGCTTCCCGATCCAGGTGCCGTCGGCGGCACAGGACGTGCGCCGTCGTGGGCGAACCGACCGACCCCAGCAGCGGAAACCGTCATGCGCGAACTGGCGGTCCCGCAAGAAGAAATGGTCGACCGCGTTGTCCGGGCGATGAGCACCGCGTTCGATGATCGCATCGTACGTGCGGCCACGGAGCTTGCGGGTTTTGCCGTCTCGTTCGCGCTTCAGCTCGCTGAAACGCCGGCGGGTAACTCTGCCGACTTGGCAAGCCGCCTGCATCAGATTTTGTGTCCATCCGGGGCTGAACGCAGTGCCCCGGCGGTAACCGATCCCGGTCTGCTCTCGTGGCCGGCGCCGCTGATGCCCTTCCAGCGGGAAGGCGTGCGCGTCCTGCTCGACATGGCCCGTGTTCTTCTTGCAGACGACATGGGCCTCGGCAAGACCATCCAGACCATCGCGACGCTGCGGATTCGCAAGTCTCGCGGGGAGCTGGGATCCGTTCTGGTGGTCGCCCCTTCCAGCGTCCTCGATCAGTGGCGCCGGGAGTTGGCAAAGTGGGCGCCGGAGCTCACCGCCATCGTCGTCCGGGGTTCGGCGTCGGATCGCCTGTGGAAGTGGCGCGCCGGCACCGACGTCACCTTGACTAGCTACGGCATCCTGCGCCAGGACGTCTGGCGCGCAGAAGTCGCCGGTCGGCATTGGGACACGGTAGTAGCGGATGAGGCACAGCGGATCAAGAACCGGGTCGAGACCAGCGACGCGGTGAAGCGGTTGCGCCGTTCCCGTTCTTGGGCTTTGACCGGCACACCCATCGAGAACCGGGAGGACGAACTCGCATCCATCCTGGAGTTCGTCGACCACGACGGCACGGTGCCCCTCAAGCGCTTCGGCGTCAGCCCCGAACTGTTCGAACGGCACCGCGCCCTCCAGCTTCGGCGGCGCAGGCAAGACGTGCTCCGTGATCTGCCGCCCAAACTCGTCAGCACCCGGCGGATCGAATTGATGCCGCGGCAACGAGCGAGCTACGACCGTGCGGAACGCGACGGCATCGTCTACCTCAAGTCGCTCGGCACCGAAGTGACCATCGTTCATGTTCTCGAATTGATCACGCGGCTCAAGCAAATCTGCAACGCGGACCCCAAAACGGGCGACTCCTGCAAGATCGAGGACATCGCTGGGCGGATGTCCGAGATCGCGGCACGAGACCACAAGGCGGTTGTCTTCTCACAGTACACCAGCGCGACAGCGGGAGTGCGGCTGATCGAGCGGCGGCTGGTGGAGTTCCGGCCGTTGGTGTTGATGGGCGACACGCCCGTGCCGGAAAGATCCGCCGTGATCGACGCTTTCCGCACTCGGGTCGAACACCCGGCGTTGATCGCCTCCCTTGGCGTCGGCGGCGTCGGCCTCAACCTCCAGGAGGCGTCCTACGTCTTCCATCTCGACCGTTGGTGGAATCCGGCGGTGGAGCGGCAGGCGGAGGATCGCGTCCATCGAATCGGGCAGAAGGCCAAGGTGCATGTCGTCAAGTACACCTGTGCTGACACGATCGAGCAGCGCATCGAGAAGATTCTCGAGGACAAGCAAGCATTGTTCGACGAACTGATCGACGACGTGACGCTCGATTTGGCCGCCCGGCTCTCTCGCGAGGAGCTGCTCGGGTTGTTCGGTCTGTAGGAGGTCGGGTTCGGAGGCGGCCTGGGTTGACAGCAACGGACGGGTTGACATCAGCACATCAAGATCGTTACGTGTTGATGCATGAGAACGACGCTAACGCTCGATCCCGACGTGGCTGCGATGGCTCGGCGAATGCAGCGAACCTGTGGAGGGAGCTTCAAGGCGGTCATCAATGACGCGCTGCGCCGGGGGCTGCGCAGCATGGCAGCCCCGGCCGGACGGGTTGACGCCTACCGTACGCCGACCGTCGATCTCGGCCGGTGTCTGGTGGGCAGCCTCGACGATGTCGCCGAAGCGCTCCGCCGTCGCGGAGGGCGAGAGATTCCGGTGATCCTCGTGATGCTGTGTTCGGCCGACGGTGATTTCGCTCGGTTCGAAGGTTTGGATTGGCGAAACCCATTGCAGCAGGATTCGCCGAACACCGGATAGCTGTTGCTGTCAAGACGGATTCGCTATTGTATTACTTCCATGTAAGGAATGGCCGGGCGAGTAATGCAAGCTACGATTACCGCGAAAGGACAGGTAACGGTTCCCAAACCGATACGCGACAGGCTCAAGCTGAAGCCGGGTGATCGAGTCGACTTCGTATTGGACTCCGGGGACGAGGTCAGGGTTGTTCCCGTGACCGCGTCGGTGAGGCAACTCAAAGGAATGGTGCCAAAGCCTCGCGAACCTGTGACCCTTGAACAAATGGACGACGCCATCGCCAAGGCGTACGCGGGTAGGCGGTGATCGGCCTCGACACCAACATTCTGGTCCGCTATATCGTCCAGGACGATGTGGAACAGGCTCGAGCGGCCACTCGTCTGGTGGAGACCAACTGTACGGAACGGTCGACTGGATACGTCAGCGTCGTGGTACTCGTGGAACTGGTTTGGGTTCTCGCCGCCGCCTACGACTACGGTAGGGACGTGATCGCGTCGGTGCTTGGCCAGATCCTACGCACCACCGAGTTCACCGTGGAAGATGGCGACTTGGCATGGCATGCCCTGCGCGAGTTCGAGAACGGCGACGCGGGCTTCGCGGATTGCCTGCTAGCCCATCGCAACCGTTCAAGGGGCTGCTCGACGACGTTTACGTTCGACCGCAAGGCAGCGAAAGGTCGCCATTTCACGCTCGTTCCTTGAGGTACTCCCGGTCAATCGCAAGACCGCGCCGACACTTGTGGCATAGTACGCCGCTTGCCTATCGGATCTGGGGGGAGCAATGGCACATGACTTGGTGATTCGCAACGGCACGGTCGTCGACGGGATCGGCAACGAACCGATAGAGGCCGACATCGCCATCGACGGCAACAGCATCGCGGCCATCGGACCCGCATCGGGGCGCGGCGCGGAGGAGATCGACGCCAAGGGCCACGTCGTCACGCCGGGATTCATCGACCTGCACACCCACCTCGATGCGCAGATCGGCTGGGATCCCGAGATGACATCGGTTACCTGGCACGGCGGCACGCCCGCGCTGCCCGGCAACTGCGGCGG
>JAPOYW010000171.1 GCA_026706425.1 Gammaproteobacteria bacterium | reverse complement strand
AACGCGCCCGCAAGGGCGCGCATCATCGCGGCCACTGGTGAGATATCCGGGCTAGGGGTCCGACGGACAAACCTTCGGACAGGCCTCTCCCACCCAGTTCGAGGTTTCCAGCCAAGCCCGTTGGTATTCCAGGGACTTCCGGTAGGCCCCCCGCGAGAAGTAGATCAGGGCGAGGCTTTCGTTGCTGATGTCACGGTGCCAAGCCGGCACTTTCGTCATGCCGAGGATCGTCTCGTAGACCACCGAGGCCGCCGTGTAATCCTCCTTCCCGACATAGGCCCTCGCGAGCGCCTGATACGCCGCCGCCCGTTCCGAAGGCCGCAGCGCGAACACGCCAAGGCCTTTCGCCACGGCGCGGTTCATCGTCTTCGGAGGGCTGGCCAGCGGGTCGCCGACGAGGTCGGTCAGCATGCCGATGGCGTAGTCGAAATCGCCGTAGTAGATCTCCTCCTGGGCTGCGGCGATGAACTCATACACGGTGGGTCGGATCGGGTTGAAGTGGCGTCGCCTCTCGCTGGCCGCCCCCGCGGTTCCCGACGAGCAGATGTTCGCGCAAGCCCGGTTCACGACGTGGTTGAACGCACTCAGCGCCCGTCCATCGTCGGACTGCGCGAAGTGTCCGAGAGCGAGCAACGTGTAGACCCGTGCCACCGCCAGGGTGCCCAGCTCTTCGCTCTCGTCGAGAATCTGGTCCAGCATGTTGATCGCCGCCTGGACGTTCCCGGCCCGGATCTCGTCCTCGGCGTCGGACGTCTGCCTGTCGAGCCATGTGCCGGGGACGGCGCTCGAGGACGACGCGGGTTCAGCCGATTCGTCAACCATCGGCCGTCCTTGCCGCGCCGCAGCGGCAGACGCAGATTCCGGCGGCTGTTCCCCCTCCGCTTGTGGCTCTGGCTCGGACGGGTCGGGTGGGAGTCCGAACTCTTCCCGGTACAGACGTCCAAGTATCATGCGCAATTGGTCGTACCGGGCGTCCACGCCGCGTTGCAGTCTCGTGGTTCGGTTCTCCAAGTCGGTGGTGTGCGGCAGCAGGCTCGCCGCCGTCGAGGAACCGACTTTCTGCAGCGACTCCGAGCTCTCGCGAATCTCTCCCTCGCTGGCATCCGCCCCGCGAATCAGCCCCATGCCCCGCGCTACCCAATCGAAGCCTAGACGGCCCGGCAGATCGTGGTCCATGCGTGCCAGCCCGGCGACGATCCGCGCCGAACCGAGCAACGCGTAGGCGTCCGCCCTCAGCTTGAGTTCGCGCTGCTCCCGCCGGCTGCTGAACGCCTGAGCGCGCCACTCGTGGTAGGCCCCTTGGATACCGGCCGAGAAGTCGTCGTAGTACTCGTTGACCTGGTCGATGAACGCCTGCTCGCGCTGGCGGATATCCCGGACCCGCGCCAGCATGGGATCCCCGTCTGCCGGCAGGCGACGCAGTTCATGTCCCCCTTCCGGCTTCGGCTCGACGTGCCTGGCGAACGCTTCCGGGACAAGGGAATGGCCGAAGCCGACCTCGGCCACGGCGCGTATGCGCGCAAGATCATCGAGGGCCAGGGCGCGGAGACTGGCTGCCATGTCGGCCGCCAACGCCGTGTAGGCCGGTGCGAACGGATCCTCGAACTCCTCGCCGCGGTCATACGAGCCGGACTCCGCATCTGCCCGTTATTCGTTGTCGAACCACACGACCCCCCTGGCATCGGTCGTCTTGGCGCGAAAGGTCAGCGACTCGCCGTCGGACTGGGTGATGGTGCCCGTCACCGTCACATCGATGGCCGCCCTAGGTCCGGGGATGACCCGAACGGCCCCCCACGACCGCGCCGCCTGCAGATGCTCGCCGATGACGTACGGCAGGTAGTTGCGCTCGGCCCTGAGCACTTCGTCGTTCTGGAACACGGATTCGTCGGCATCGCCGTCCAGGCTCGGACCCGGGGCATCGAAAACGGCGATTCCCACGTCGAGGAGCAGTTCCTCCGGAATCGCCAGCGCCGCCGCGGGATCCGCCCCGGCCTCCGACGCGGCACGAATCGAGGAACCCGCGCAGCCCGACAGGATGGCGGCCAACACGGACAGCAGCGCATAGAACGCCGCTGCCCGACGGCGCCGGTCAGGCATCGATCCTCCCCCGACCCCTTACGAAGCCCTGATGTTCACAATTAGGTCGCATTCTTACCGAGACGGGTTTGGATCGCTCCTGGACGGCTCGTGTACTCGCGCGACGCGCTGGCTTGTTCGCTGACAGCACCCCATGCTCGGGCAACCCGACCGGGCGAAGCCGCTCGGTCGCAGGTGGCCGATAACGATACTATCCACCTATCCACCACTGGCAATCCACCGCAGTGGCCCGGTTGCTCCTCGATCGGGGTGCCGACATCGATGTACAGACGACGGTGCATTTCAATGGCGATACGCCGCTGTCCTGGAAGCTTCGCAACGGCGACATCGCGGGCGTTCGTTTCCTGCTCGAACGCGGTGCCGATCCCAACCGCGGCCCGATCAAGTTCATGCCGTCGACCGCGATGACCGACGCGATTCCGCTACTGCAAAGCCATGGGTGGGACATCAACGAGGGCGCCGGCGAACGCACGCTCCTGCACCACGACGCCAATCACGGTCACGGCGGGAAGGTTCGCATCCTGCTCGACCACGGCGCCGATCCGAACGTGCGGGACGGCGTCGGGCGAACGCCCTTGCACCTATTTGCCGCCCGCGGCGTCGGCGGCGACGCGATCCGTGCGCTGGCACGGGCCGGTAGTCGATTCCCTCTCGTAGCGCCAAAGCGGCAGCGAATTGCTTCGGCGCCGGCTAGTCTGACCGTCGACGCCTTCGGGAGGCCAACCGCTCGACGTGTGCCGTCAGCGACGGGATGGGAACGGCCATCTCGCCGGCGTCGCCGGTCTCCGCGATTGCACCGGCCTGCAGCATCGCCTGGATACACTCGATCATTCCGCTCGGGTGGTTGTGCCGGTGTAATGCGGCGTCATCGTCGGCGAGCCGAGCAACGGCGGTGCTGGCCGCACGGTGCACATCTCGCCAGTAGCCGCCGTTCGTCAACACGCGATGGACCGCAAGGATGACCGACGGATCTGTCCTCGACGCCTCCACCCGGCCGTCGTAGTCGCGTTGGCACATCTCGTCGCCGTACTGCAGTGCTGTGCGCAAGCCGCGCTCGTCGCCCAGATCCGGAGGCTCGGCCTCCGCCAGAGCCCGCCACGCGCCGCGAATGCAGCAGGCCAGGTGCTGCGGCCAGCCAAGTGCGCGCCGGGCCAACGCGGCCGCCCAGTGCTCGACTTGCTCCACCGTTCGCAGGACGGGCGGTGCCGCGCAGCGTTCCAGCGTCCAGAGCAACGTCTGCAGGATTACTTCCCGGCCTTCGTCCGCCGCCAACGCGCCGACGCGCAATTCCGCATCGCTGCTTAGGCGCGATATGCCCATATCCCGCAGTCGGTTGCGGGTGTCGCTCAAGCCGCCGCAGACCAGCGTGAACGGGAAGTGCTGCTGGGCATGCAGCGCCCGCAGCAAACGACCCGCATCCGGCGAGAAGTTCTGGCTCTCGTCGACCAGAATCAGCGTCGGATGGGCTTCGGTACCGTTGACGCCGAAGCGGTTGACCAGATCCCCCCAAGAGGCGAATTCGACGGGCGGCGTCTGTTCGGTCTTGGCCAACGATCCGCCGACCGCGCCAACCGATCCTTTTCCGGTCTTCGCGGACGGACATCGTCGGCCCGTTCGATCATGTCGGCCGGCGATCTGGCATCTTCGATGAAAACCCGGCAGCGGGCGCGAGGGTCTTAGAAGGCCTCGCGCCCCGGGGGATCCCAGGCCGGCGCGAACTTGAACCCCGCAGGGCTCGTCGTCGGCCGGACGCGGTCGCCGCGGGCGGGAGCTCCGTTCGCCGACAGCGTCTGCGCGATGCTGAAGCGTTCTTCGACCTGGACCACGCGAACCGTCGCGACCGTGGTCTCCACGCCGCCGAGATCGAGGCCCGTTTCCGGATCGACCAACGCCTCCCCCATGGCCGTCACTTCGAGTTCGTCGCCGACCGAGACGGCGCCGCCGCCAAGATTCACCCAAAGCCGATCCTCTTCCGCCCTGACAACGCGGCCCGACACCGGCAACGGTCCAGCGACCTTGACGGTCTCGAATACGCCCTTGTTGACCGCCGCCAGCAACGCCTGCCCTATGGACGACTGCAAGAGATCGGCCGGCAATCCGTCGGCGGTGACCGCAGACGCGGTATCCGGGCGCGGCTTCTCGACGACGGCCTCGAACTGATCGACGAGCCTCGTCTCCCCGGCGGGGCCGACGAGACGCATGCGCAACACGACTCGTCCTTTTTCGATCTGTGCCCCCTGCGTCCGCCGCGCACGCGGATTGACGACCCGTTTCTCGAAACCGGACTCGTAGGTCGTCACCGACACCTCGAGCGTATGGCCATCGGACCGCGCCCGGTCCGGCGCGGCGCCGGTCGGGTCCCCGTCCACCTCGAAACGACCGGTTCGGTGCAGGGCCTCCACGACCACCGCGTGGATCGCGGCCAGGGGAACGCCCGCCCCGGCATCTGCGCGCCCTGCTGCGCGAGGGGAAGAGGACGGCGAACCGGCGCCGCTGGCGTCGGCAACGGGCATCACCGAGAGGGTCGAACGCCCGCCGCGGTATCCCCAGTGCAGTTCCACGAGGTAGTGCGGGTCGATTCCGGCGACGGATTCCGGGAGCGGCAGCCTGGCGCCCTTGCCCACGGCATAGGCAAGGTACTCCGCGTGGGTCGCCGCCGCGCCGAAAAAGGCAAGCGCCAGAGACGCGGCGGCCGCGGTTCGCGCCGGATTCAAGTCGACACCCGCTCGTCCACCCGGGCCGCGGTCTTCTCGGCGTTTCCGATGGCCGCTCCGTCGATCTCCATCACGTAGCCGCGCTCGCCGTGGAAGACCAGGTCGAGACCGTCCGATTCGTCCTCCGCAGGCACCCGGTTCGGCACGATCGCGCCGACGACCTTCAGGATCACCCACGTCGCGACCGCCGTATAGCTCGCGACCGCGATCAGGCCGAGCGCCTGCACCCCCAACTGGTCGGAGACGACGATGTAGTGCTGGCCGGCGAACACGCCCAGCGCATCGCTCGCGAACACGGCGGCGAGCACCGTGCCGAAGCCCCCGCCGACGGCGTGGACGGGAAAGACGTCCAGCGAATCGTCGATCTTCAGCGTGCGCTTGATGAAGCCGGTCATCACGAAGCACAGGAACGAGCCGGCAACGCTCATGGCAACGGCGCCGACGGGACTCACGAATCCGGATGCGGGCGTGATGCTGGCGAGGCCGGCGATGGCGCCGATGATCGCACCGACCGCCGTGGGCTTGCCGTTCCGTATCCACTCCATGCCCATCCACACGAGCACGCCGGCGGACGCGGACAACTGGGTCACGACGATGGACATCGTGGCGTCGCCGTTGGCGCCGAGCGCGCTGCCGCCGTTGAAGCCGAACCAGCCGAACCACAGCATCGCGGCGCCGACCACCGCCAGGACCGTGCTGTGAGGCGGCTTGGTCCCGTCCGGAAATCCCTGTCTCGGCCCAAGCACCTTGGCCGCGACGATGGCGGCGGTGCCCGCCGTGACATGGACCACCGTGCCCCCGGCGTAGTCGAGCAGGCCGAGTTGGCCGAGCCACCCGCCGCCCCAGACCCAATGCGCGACCGGCGAGTAGACCAGGAGCGACCAGGCGCCCGTGAACAGCAGCACGGCCGAGAAGCGCATCCGCTCGACGAAGGCGCCGACGATGAGCGCCGGCGCGATGATCGCGAAGGTCAGCTGGAAGGTCGCGAACACCGATTCCGGAACCGTGCCGATCAGCGCGTCCTCGGCCAGCCCCTGGTAGAAGAACCTGCTCGTGTCGCCGATCAGCTGCGACACGGTGTTGCCGAAGGCCAGACTGTAGCCCGCCACGAACCACACGACGCTGACCACGGCGGTGATCGCGACGCACTGCAGCAGCACGGACACCACGTTGTTCGCTCTGACGAGGCCGCCGTAGAACAGCGCGAGGCCCGGGATCGTCATGAACAGCACCAGCGCGCTGGCCATCGCGAGCCAGGCCGTGTCGCCGCTGTCCAGGGTCTGGCCGCTGGCGGACGTCGCGCCCACCGACAGCATCAGCGCGAGCACCGCGCCGACCCCGGCGCGGTTCGCTCGGAACCTCCGGGGACGCTGCCGTCGAGCCTTGTCGGTTGGTTCGGTATTCATCCTAGGTCTCCGTTCCGGCGGTAAGCTGATCCAGGTTGCGGACGACGAGCAGCATCTGCGCGAACACGTCGGCGGCGTTCCGGTTCTGGGCCTGTCCCGTGAATTCGCTCGTCGGCACGTTGATGCCGAGATGCCACTTGATCCGCGCCAGTTCGGCCTGCAGCACGCCGGTCAGGTCGTAGGCCTCCGCCGGCGTGACCCGCACCATCGTCAGCGTCGGGACGGCGGAGGCGTCCATTCCCAGCCTGGCCTGCAGGAGGACGATCTTGTAGGCCGCCCGCAGGGCCTGCTGGGCAACGTCGACGGAATCCTTGGCGCCGTCGACCGCCGGCGCGGCGACGTCGAGCGTCACCTGCAGCTTCGCCGCGACCAGGTTCATGTCCTCGACGACGGCGCTGACGCTGCGGTAGACGTCCGCCGGGGTCGTTTCGCGCCCGACCAGCCCGTCGAGCAGGGCGGACGCGCGGGCGAGGTTCATGTACGCCGCCGACAGCGTCGGCGGTCCCGACATCCCGGTCGCGTCGGCTTCGGTCTCGATGACCATCTGCGTCTTGATCCTGCGGACGCCGTCGACGAGATCCTGCACGGCCGCGAGCACATCGTCGGACGAGACCTCGTCCACCGGCATGCCCCGCACGGAACTCTCGGCGACGCCGAGACGACGTTGCACGGCAACCACCTTCGACATCACTTCCAGCGACTTCACGTACACGTGGGCCAGTCGGCGGTTGCCCTGCGGCTCGGGCCGGGCGGGGAAGTCGTCCACCCCGAGTTCCCGGCGCAGTATCCCGATCTCGAGGAGCAGCATCTCCGCCGCCGGCTGGACGCCGACCGGATCGGACTCCACCACCCGGTCGCGTACCGTGGCGCCGACATCGCGGCGCATCGGCACGTCGATCCCCGCTTCGCCGGCGAATGCGGGAACCGGACCGACAACCGCAAGCAGCACGAGCAACGCGATGCAGCGATCACCAGCGCCCGGCGAACGGCGCCCTTGTCCCGTCCCGCGACCGCCCATCGGCGGAACCGGCGGCGCATTCCGTGCGATCCGTGCGATTTTCTCTGCGAGTGAACTCACCTACAAACCCCCTGCACGCATGTAGCGTGCGGCCGACAAAACTCAATGATAACCGCTTTCCGCCCGGCGCAACCCGGCCCGGTACCCCGGTCAGCCCTGGCCGGGCTTGGCTTCCTTCCGTCTGCGACCTGTCTTCGAGGTTGCTACAGCGAGTAGCCGAGCATGAACCACGCCTTGGTGGTGTCGGTCGCATGTTGCTCGGCCTCGTAGCGCGCGAGCTTCAACAGGAGGCTCAGACGCTCCCGGGCATACGCCGCCGAGATGCCTGCCTCGGTGCCGTAGTCGAAGCCGCCCCGCCGCGAGCGGTAGGCGTGCACGGTCGCCGCGAGGGTCAACGGGCCCACCTTGCCGGAGGCCGAGACGTAGGTGTCCTCGAGACCGTTTGCCGGTTTCACGGCGGCGAACTTGTCGGTCCAGCCCCGGTAGATGTGCTCCGCACCGATCGGCGTCTGCACCGTCGCCACGCCGGTCCAGCCCCGGTAGATGTGCTCCGCACCGATCGGCGTCTGCACCGTCGCCACGCCGTTGTCGCTGCCGAGCACTTCCCAGCCCAGCGCGAACTTCGCCCCGGCGGGAGTCCATCGTGTTTCGACGGCGTAGTAGGGCACGTCGTACGGAACCGGCTGATCGCCCCAGTCGCGCTGCCGGCCAACCGAGGCGGCCAGGCCCAGGGAACCGACGGCGGCGGTGTAGTCCACCCCGAAAGTGGCATTGGAGTTGGCCGGTCCGTTGTCGTTCTCGAAGTCGAGCAGGTAGTTGAACGCGCCAATGCTGTGTCCGTCGGTTGGCGTCCACGAGGCCCGGAGCAGGTGCGAGTCGCTCGACCAGGCGCCGGGCTGGGCGCCGTCGCCGGGCCCGAATATGCGGTTCACCCGAGCCACGTAGGCGTAGTCCAGACTCATTCGTTCGTCCGACGCCTGCATCCGCAGCGCGTCGAAGCTCTGTTCGTTCTGCCGCCACGCCTTGAAGCCGACGAAGTGCTGCCCCGCGTGCGCGATTCGCTGGCGGCCGGCGGTGACGGTGAGCTGACCCTTGCGATAGCGCAGGAACGCCTGGTTCAGGTCGAAGCCGGTGGGGTCGGCGACCACGGGGAACTCGGTGCGGCCGTTGTCGGTGGAGTTGTACTCCTCGGGGCCGAGCTTGGCGACGTAGTCCGCCTGCACGCCGACCGAGAACCCTTCGGACGCCGCCGCCATGACCCAGCCGAACCGAACCCGGGCGGTCGACGCGCCGGCCCGTTCCTCGACGCCGGTCTGCTCGACGGCCTCGAACCGGTAGCGCACGCCGACCGTGGGCTTGGTTTCCTTGGCCGCTTCCTTGAATCCCCCGAATGCGGGCACGGCCACGGCACCCCAAAACCCGAGCGCGGCCACACAAGCCGCAGTGATGAGACGAGTATTCACGGTTGTCCCCTGTTGCCGTCGCCGCTAGGCGGCCGATTGCGCCATCCTGTCCAGGTTCTCGATGATGAGCAGGACCTGGCCGAACACGTCGGTCGGCGCCTTGTTCCTGGGATCGGGCCGGTTCTGGCGCGGAACGTTGATGTCCAAATGGTGCTTGATCCGCGTCAGTTCGGCGAGCAGCATGTTGGTGGCATCGTACACTTCCGACGGCGTGACGCGTACCAGCGTCAGGTTCGGCACGCTCGATGCGTCCATTCCCAGGCGGGTCTGCAGGTTGACCATCTTGTAGCTGGCCCTCAAGACCTGCTGGGCGACGTCCTTCGGCATCTTGCGGCCTTCGACCGCCGGCGCGTCGAGGGACAGGCGCGCGCGCAGCTTGGCGGCGATCAGTTCCAGCTCGTCGAGGATGTAGAGGGTGTTCAGGTAGACGTCGTTCGGCGTCAGCGGGCGACCGGCCAGCCCGTCGAGCAGGAAGGACGCGTCGGCCAGGTTCTTGTACACCAGCGACGGCGTCTTGCCGCCGGCGAACGGCGCCGGGTCGATTTCCCGTTCGATGACCATCTGCGCCTTGATCTTGCGCAACTCGGCAAGAACCCCGGCGACGCTGCCGAGCACGTCCCTGGGTTCGACCACCTTGATGGGGATCTGGCCCACCTCCGCCGCCTCCATGCCGAGGCGGCGCTGCGCACGGGCGACCTTCGACATCACCTCCAGCGTCTTCGCGTAGACGTGTACCGGCGCCCGATCCTCCTGCCGTTCGGCTTCCGGAGGATAGTCGTCGGCGCCGAGTTCCTCGCGCAGGATCCGGATCTCGCCGATCAGGTCCAGCGTCGCCCGGAATACGTGGCTCGGCGTCACCTTCTCGTTCGAGTCGCCGAGCCAGTCGCCGATCGCGTCGACCCAGCTGCGATCGGCCTCGACCGCGTGGGCGCCCACCCCGAGCAGCGCGAAACAACACAAAAGCGTACGAATCGCCGAGTCGAACGGCGGACGAGCGGCAGCTCGATTGTTCTTGTTGTCGGCCACCGCCATGCGTCGGGTGTCAATTGTTGCGAACATGGTTCAGTAGTCCTGTTGGTTGATCTTGTTGGCGTTGCTTCATTCCCCCCGCCCCTCGGCCAACTCGACTCAAGGAGCGCGATCGGTCGGCAGGTCGTTTTCCGCTGTGCGCGTCGAGCGCTGGCGGGCAACCACCGACCGTTCACCCTAGGCCACGGGGCAGTCGCAGCGCACTGCGAAAAGGCGGCAGTCGCGGCGAAAAACGCGCAGCGGCCAAGCAGCCGGCCGCCCACCCCCGGCCTACCCTTTTACGTAGTCCTGCTACGTAGTCCCGCGGAATCGGCGTTCATCGTCGGAATGCGCCGACGGTTCGCGCCAACGAGCCTCGACGCGCGGCGTGTGCCAGAATCCGGGTGTGGCCAACGACGGAACAGAAGGCAACGGAACCGGCAGCCGGGACGAAGCGAGGCCGAAGGTCGCCGTGGTGATTCCGGCCCATTCGGTCAGCCGCTTCATCCTCGACGTCATTGCCCGGGTGGACGACGCCGTCGCCCTCGTGATCGTGGTGGACGACTGCTGCCCGGAGCGCACCGGCGACCTGGTGCGGCGCCGCGTCGACGATCCGCGAGTCCGGGTGATCAGAAACCCCCGGACGCTCGGGGTCGGCGGCGCCATGGTCGTCGGTTTCCGACGCGCGCTTGCCGAAGGCTCGGACATCATCGTCAAGCTCGACGGCGACGGACAGCACTACCCCGAGTGGATTCCCGAGATCGTCCGGCCCATCGCCGAGGGCGATGCCGACATGGTGAAGGGCAACCGGTTCTACGACATCGAGACGGTGCGGTCCATGCCGCCCGGCCGTCTGCTCGCCAACGTGGTCCTCTCGTTCGCGGCGAAGCTCTCGACGGGCTACTGGGACCTCTTCGATCCCGCCAACGGCTTTCTGGCGATTCACCGCAAGGTGGCGACCCGGTTGCCGCTCCGGAAGATCGATTCGGGCTACTTCTTCGAGACGGACCTGCTGTTCCGGGCCGGGATCCTGATGGCGAAAGTCGTGGAGGTGCCGATCGAGGCCGTCTACGGCAGCGAGAAGAGCGGGGTCAGCCTCCTGCGCCAGGCGGCGCCCTTCCTTTGGAAGTCGTTTCGCAATACCGTCAAGCGCGTGCTCTACTGCTACTTCCTGCGCGGTTTCAGCGTCGCCTCCCTGCTGCTGGTGGCGGGCGTGTGCGCCGTATCGTTCGGGGTGTCGTTCGGGTTGTACCAGTGGATCGGGTCCGCCGTTCCGGCCACGGCCGGAACGGTCATGCTCGCGGGGCTGCCCGTGCTTTCCGGGCTGCAGATGCTGATCGGCTTCGTCGGCCACGACATCGCCCGCCAACCGGCGTCCGCAATCCATATGCGGCTGCGCGGCGACGGCCATGCGTCCGGCGGAGAGTGCGGCGCGGGTCCGTGATCCATCCGCGCCTTGGGCAGGGCTAGCCCGCGCAACTAGCCGGCATCGGTTTCCCGCCTTCCCGAGCCGCACCGCGCACCATGAGTGCCAATGCCGCCGGCACCGCGACCGCTGCCAGGCTGGGGGCCAACGGGTACGGCAACAGCCAAAGCACCGGCAGCATCCAGATCGCCAGCCACAGGGAACACTCCGCGACATCCGCCAGCCCCATGCCGGTGCGCGTCCAGTCCTTGCGTCGCCACCAGGCCAAGCCGTAGACGGCCACCGGGGCGAGCAGCGTCCAGTCGTAGTTGAAGATGTAGGGCGTCGCCATGCACGTCGCCAGAACCAGGATCGAAAACGCCCGCGCCGGCGCGATCGATCCGCGACGCAGGCGCGAGAACGCCCACCACGTCGCCAGGACGGCGATCGTCGTCCCGAGCCCCTGCACCGCCCACGCCACCCCTGCGGGCGCACCAAGATACGTTGCGCCCTGCCAGACCGACAGCAGGATGTCTCCGCCCTCGCCCATGTGCAGAACCGAGACCTGGTGCGACAGCACTTCCTGAATCCATAGGCGCCAGGCGTCCCAGCCGAACATCAGACCGCTGAGCAGCGCCAGCGCGCCCAGGGTCAGCGCGGCGCCCAGAAACGCCCGCCAGGCGCGCGCCGCCAGCAAGGCGAGGGGAACCATGAGGCCGAGATGCGGTTTGACGACGACCATTCCGAACAGCATGCCGGCGAGAACCGGACGGTGGCGGAGCACCCGAAACGCCCAGAAGAAGAGCGCACCCACCAGGAAACCGGTCTGGCCGAAGAGGAGGTTCGCCATGGTCGCCGGCGCGGCCAGCAGGACGATCCTCCGCGTTGCCATGAGATACGCCGCCAGGAAAATCGCCGACCAGGCCGTCAGCGACCAGAGGTACGGGAGCCGCCCGAACGGCACCGTCACCAGAAGCATCGGGGGAGGGTATGGCCATATTCTGGGCTTGAGGGGAAGTTCGTGGGCGAACAGTTCCTCCGTCGAGGCGTGGAACCGGTCCTGATCGAACAGATCGGCCAGCCGGCCCTGCTCCGCCAGGACGCCGCTCGAGTGGAAGACCATGAAATCCCAGCCGACCACATGTCCGCTCGCATCGATCAGGCCCTCGGACGCCCGCAGATAGTCGAAGGTCACAACGCCGAACAACGCCAGAAGCGTAGCGCTTGCCAGGATGCCGAGATTGCGGAAGAGCAGACTGCGTGGCGGCATGGCAGCGGACGACTTCGGACTCAATTGGACAAACCATTCCCGCCGGGCCGGGGGCGCAGCAAGACAAGCCTGGATGGCTGTTGATTTTCTGGATTGAACTCGACGGGACCGTAGCACACACGCGCACGGATGGGTTAGGCTTGTGCGGGTAGGGCGCTCTACCGTATGTGTAGGGCATTTTCGCGCAATGATCGATCCTCCGGCATCCAAGCGGCAGCGGGTGGGGGGGGGGGCAGGTGGCAATCAACGCGTTTGATCCGGGCCTTGTCGAGCGAGCCGGGCTTCCTTCTCGCATCAAAGACTATCTTCATCGTCCTCGGTTCGACGCGAGCATGCAGCTCCTGGCCGTGCGCCTGACGGTTCTCCGGGCGCCGTGCGGGTTCGGCAAGACCGCGCTTTTGATCGAAGCCTGCCATGCCGCGCGGGACGGCGGCGCTGCGGTCTTCTGGCTCGCGTGCGGCAAAGACCCCGAGGGCGAAACGTTCTCGCGCGACCTTGCGGCCCTTCGGCGCAATCTGGCACTGCGGACCCCTCCCGACAGCGACCCGCCGCCGAGGGCGACCATCGGGGAACCTGTCGTGCTCGCATTGGACGATGTCGAGCTGCTTCGCCCGCCGGATGCGGCGGCGGTCGACTCCCTGCTCCGCCACGGTCCGCCCAACCTGCACATCGCCATGGCGATGCGTACGAATCCGCACGGTCTCGATACCGCCACGCCGATCATCAATGGTCAGGGCAGGTTGTTCGGCGCCGAGGACCTGCGCTTTCTCGACGCCGAGATCGCGCGCTACCTCGGCCGGGACGTGCCGCGCCGGGATCTGACCTCGATTTCCCGCACGACGCAGGGCTGGCCGGCCGCGGTGGGCATCGTCCGCAGCCTGCGTCGCGGCGCCGGGCTCGACGAGCCGTCCCTGTCGCGGTACGGGACCACGTTGGGCGAACATCTGGCGATCCGGCTTGTGCGCGGTCTCTCGAAACCGAGCCGCGAATATCTCGCGAGCCTCGCTCTGGTCGATCGGATCGACCTCGGCGTGCTGGCGGCGGCGTTTCCCGACGAACATGCCAGGTGCTGGGAGGATGTCTCCACGGTGCTCGGGACGTTGATTCGACCGCTCGATTCGGACGGCGGCGTTCGGACTCTGCATCCCGTGGTCCGCAGGATCCTGCGCACGCGCTCCCCGGACGACGCCGATCGCGACCGCCGGACGCACCGTCGGTTGGCCGAGGCGATCGCGGACCGGAACGGACCGACGGTCGATGCTGTGGCGCACGCCGTACGGGCGGGCGACTACGCCCTTTGCGAACGGATCCTCGAGGATGGCCTGATGGTGCTCCTTGCGGGAGGCGTCACCCCCTTTCTCGACATCTGCCGCCATCTGACCGCCGAAGCCGTCGAGCGCGCGCCCGGCCTGGCGTCGTTGCGCATCGTCGCCTTCCTTCTCCAAGGCCGCCTGGCGGAGTCCCGGTCGCTTCTCGAGAGCTATCGCAGGTGGGCCAAGGCGACCATGGCGGGGCAGCGGACCGCGGAAAACCGGACGCTGCGTACCGAACTGGACATCGTGGAAGCGCTTTGGACCGCGTTTTCGTGTCCGCTCGTCGACTATGATCACTTGGCCCCTTGCGTGACCTCGGTGATGCGCCGCGGCGACGACGACCGAGCGCCGTCCGCGAATCGCGGCGTGATGCACGCGATTCTGATGGTGAAGGACTGCCAGTGGGGAAGATTCGAACTCAGCCGCCGGCGGGGAGCGATGGCCCGGGACTTCTACCGGCTTGCCGGGGCCGATTTCGGCGTCGCCACGGTCGATCTGAACGAAGGCATCGCCGCGATGGCCCAGGGCAGGCCGACCGAGGCGGCAAAGGCATTCGCCCGGAGCGGGCTCGGCGAGATGGCCGACACCCTCGCCCTGGAACTCGACATCGAGCGAAACCGGGGCGAGCACATCGGGGCGGATCGGAGGGTGCCCCGGGAGGCCTCGCGTTGGGTGGCCGGCTGGTTCGACATCCAGGCCGGCGACCACGGCAACCGGGCGGAGATGGCGTTCGAAACGGGCGGCCCCGGGACGGCCGTGGAGACCGTCGCGGCGTCTCTCGACTGGGCGGAGCGGCAGGATCTGCCGCGCCTGAAACGCCTACTCGCCGCGCAACGCGCGTTCTGGCTGGTCCGCGCGGACGATCCCGAAGCCGCCCGCCGGACCTGGCTCGACGCGGCTTTGCCGGAATCCACCGCAGGCGTGCTGGACCTCACCCGGCAATCCTGGCGGGAATTCGAGGCTGTGGCCTGTGCGCGCATCGCCTGGCTCGGCGCCGTCGGCGAGATCGACGCCGCGCGCCGTCTGGCGGCCAGCGTGCGGGTCTCGGCGCACGGCTGGGGTCTCAAACGGCTGCTGATGCGCTGCCTGGCCGTCTGGTCCGCCTTGGAACAGCGCGCGTCGAACCCCGATGCCGCGCAGGCGTACCTGCGCGACTTCCTGGTCCTGTACCGGGACG
>JAPOYW010000586.1 GCA_026706425.1 Gammaproteobacteria bacterium | reverse complement strand
GTCAATTCGCGCGAGAGCACCAAGGACAAGATCCGCGAGGTCGAGCACATCATCGAGGAGCTCGGCGAATGGCAGGGCGTCGATGCTTCGACGGGGTTCCAGCTGGTCAAGACGCCCGCAGGCCGGATCCTGCGGATCGCTGATCTAGTCGATGACGACCCGGGGAGGCGGGAGCGAGTCGCGGCCGCGCTCCGAGATCCCGACCGGATGAACGACCGTGACCATGTCGACATCATCGTCGCCCTCGGCATGGCCAAGGAGGGATTCGACTGGATCTGGTGCGACCACGCGCTGACTGTCGGCTATCGGTCCAGCCTCACCGAAATCGTGCAGATCATCGGCCGTGCAACGCGTGACGCGCCCGGCAAGACCCGAGCCCGGTTCACTAACCTGATCGCCGAACCGGACGCCTCGGAAGAGGCAGTCACCGAGGCGGTGAACGACACGCTCAAGGCCATCGCGGCGAGCCTGCTGATGGAGCAGGTACTGGCGCCCCGCTTCAATTTCACGCCCAAGCGACCGGCCAGCGGTCCCGTCGAGGGCGCCGACTACGGCAAGACGGGCTACGACCCGGAGAAGTGCAACGTCGGGTTCAATCACGATACCGGCCAGTTCCACGTCGAGATCAAGGGGCTTGCGGAGCCCAAGGGCAAAGAGGCCGAGCGTATCTGCCGGGAAGACCTGAATGAGGTAATCGCTGCGTTCGCACAGGACAAGACTACCGTCGAGCGCGGGCTCTTCGACGAGGAACTCGTGCCGGAGGAACTGACCCAGGTGCGCATGGGCAAGATCGTTAAGGACCGGTATCCGGAACTCTCCGAAGAAGACCGAGAGGCGGTGCGTCAGCACGCCGTCGCTGCCCTGAACCTCACCCAGAAGGCGAAAGAGACCGTGCTCGACGAGACGGAAGGGCAGACGAACGGCAGCAGGGCGCTGATCGACGGGGTCCGGAAGTTCGCCATGGACGTGCGCGATCTCGATATCGACCTGATCGACAGGATCAACCCCTTCGGCGAGGCCTACGCGATCCTGGCCAAGACGATGAGCAAAGAGAGCCTGAAGCAGGTCCACGCTGTTATCACGGCGAAGAAGATCCAGCTCACGCCGGAAGAGGCGCGAGACCTCGCGCGGCGGGCTCTCCGGTTCAAACAGGAGCGCGGTCGCCTGCCGTCGATCACATCGCAAGACCCCTGGGAGAAGCGCATGGCCGAAGGCGTGGCCTTCCTCGCCCGCATGAAGGCAGAGGCTGCCGATGGGTAAGGAATTTACCGAAGAGGACGACGCACTGCTGGCCGAACTGGGCGTCGTCGTCGAGCCTGAGAAAGGGGCAAGCCACACGCCGCGCAAAGAGCGGATCATCGCAGGCTTCGAGGAAATCCAGCGTTTCGTCGAGACACATGGTCGCGTTCCACGCCACGCCGAGGACGGCGACATCTTCGAACGCCTCTACGCAGTGCGCCTGGACCGAATCAGCGAACAGGACGACTGCCGCGCACTGCTGGCCCCTTTCGACAACAGTGGTCTCTTGGATCGACAACCCGCGGTGGCGGGCGCCTCGCCGGATGCCCTGGACGACGACGCATTGCTGGCCGAACTCGGCGTCGAGGCAGGCGCACCTAGCATCTCCGACCTCCGGCATGTCCGGTCAAGCGCAGAGAAGCGCGCCGCCGAGGAAATCGCGACCCGTCGCAAGTGCGAGGACTTCGCTTCGTTCCGTCCGCTTTTCGAGCAGGTGCAGAGAGAAATGGACGCCGGTCTCCGGGAAACCCGTCCCTTGGGCGTCCAGGCCGACATCGAGCCCGGCCGGTTCTTCATCGTCGGCGGCCAGAAAGCCTATGTGGCCGAGATGGGCGAAGAGTTCACGCAAAGCTACGGCGACCGGGACGCGCGGCTGCGGGTCATCTTCGACAACGGCACAGAGAGCAACATGCTCAGGCGCTCGCTCCAGCGAGCGCTGCACAAGGACGAGACGGGCAGGCGGATACTTGAGACAACAGAAGGTCCATTGTTCGCCGACGTGACGGCGGACGGCGACGAGGCTAGCGGCACGATCTATGTGCTGCGGAGTAAGGCGGACATTCCGTACGTCGCCGAGAACCGTAACCTCGTCCACAAGATCGGCGTCACCAACGCGAAGGTAGAGACGCGTATCGCCAGCGCGTCGCTCGATCCGACGTTCCTGATGGCCGAGGTCGAGATCGTCGCCTCGTACAAGCTCTACAACATCGATCGCGGCAAGCTGGAGAAGCTGATCCACCGGATCTTCGCTCCGGCGCGTCTCGATATCGAAATAGAGGACCGCTTCGGCAACCCTGTCGTCCCGCGCGAATGGTTCCTGGCACCGCTCGACGCCATCGACGACGCCGTCGAGAAGATCCGGGAGGGAACCATCACCCGGTACCAATACGACAAGGCGTCGGCGTCGCTTGTTGCAAGGCAGTGATGGCGGATCCGTTCACCATCCGCATCTTTGTCCCCGGCGGCGACCCGGAAGGGGTCCGCTTGATTGATCGCATGAACTGGACGGGGCTCGGCTTGGTATTTCGCAGGTCCGACTGGCCCGAGGTTCGCAAACGCAGTGAGATGCAGCGCACTGGCATCTACGTTCTCGTCGGCTACCGCAATGCGGATGATGACTTGCCTACCCTCTATATCGGGCAGGCCGATGGCATCAAGGGCCGCATCGACTTACACCACAAGGACAAGGAATTTTGGGACTGGGCTGCGGCGTTTGTTTCGACCAGCGGCGGACTGAACCGGGCTCATGTCACCTGGCTCGAATATGCGCTCGTCCAGCGGGCGGTGGAGACAAGACGCTGCCACCTCGACAACGGCAACGCGCCCCAGGAGCCCGCCTTGACCGAAGCGGAGAAGGCCGACACGCAAGGCTTCATGAAGGAGATCCTTCAGATTCTCCCACTTGTCGGTCTGCGGGCATTCGAATTCCCAATTGCGGTCGCGGCGCCGCTCGCCAGCGATCCTCTGACCGGCGCGAAGCCAAGCGGCCGGAAACGTGACACGGTCATCGTTCCTGCAAAGAAGGACGGGTTCGAGGAGACCTTTCTTGGAGAAGATTGTTGGTACGCAATCCGTATCTCCGGAGGAATGCTCGACAAGATCAAATACATCGCCGCGTACCGGACGCAGCCGGTATCGGCCATCACGCACTACGCCCCCGTCTCCCGTATCGAACCCTATGGCGAAGGTGGCAAGTACAAGGTCGTGTTTTCCGAGAGCGCCAAACCCATCGGACCCATTCCCTACGGAGACGCCCATCCTGGCGCCATGCAGAGTCCACGCTACACGTCGTTCGCCCGCCTGCAGAAGGCGCGAAAGCTCACCGACGTTCTGGGCACGAACTGATGCCGGGCCCAATGTCGCAGTCCTCATTAGTTCGGCTTCGAACGCGATTCGGGCCGCGGCCCGGGCCCATCTCAATCCAACTTCGAGCATCGTGATCACCGAAACGCTGATCGAAAGCAAGCCGAATGTCCTTGGGGGAACTCCCGTGTTCGCGGGAATTCGAATTCCGGTGCGCATCCTGATGGAGCATCTCGAGGCGGGGACCGTCTCGACGATTTCCTGACGGACTACCCAATCGTGTCGCGACTCCAAGCTGTCGCGCTGCTTGAGCGCGCGACGACGATGCTCGTATCCGCTGATGAATCTGGTGCTTGACGAATCGGTGCCCAGGCGCCTCGTTGCCATGGCTTCGAAGCCCTTGTCACCGTTGTTCGGGGCATCGAGTATCAGCAGAGCGGGAACAAGCTGCCCGTACCGATAGTGATCTTGATTACCGTGCGCAACCGGCTGGCGGAATTGCAGCCGCTGGTTCCTCAAATAGTGGCCCCGCTGGCGGGCGACCTGTAGGCTCGTGTGTATTGGGTCCGGGGATGAGCTGCCCAACCCGCAGCAGCAAAACGGAACGTTGCTCCCTAAGTGCTAGAACTGCGAATGTAACATCTCCCAGGTGGTTCGCGTTTCGGTTTGCCATCGCCAAGGCGACCGAGTCGACTGACTTGGCCGCGATGCGCTCCTTGAACTTCGGTGCCCCCCGGTCCGTCCCGGCAGCGTAGTCCGATCAAGTTCCGACTTCTTGACATGAAAGGACCACAAAATGATTGACAGACCGACAGACGGTGAGAAGCACCTGATCTATCGAGCACTGGTGCACGCGATCAACTCGAACTCCGGCATCGGTTTCTCTCACAATGCTGATCAGGGGCACCCTTTCTATCGTCTCGGCGCCGACGGAAACATGCCCGCCGACGCCGCCGATACTCCAGAGACGAGTGAGCTATTCAAACTCTTGGCTTCATTTGACTCTGTGTTTCACGAGGAAATCGAGGATCTGACGACGTGGGAGAAGTACTGCAAATTCGCTGTTGCCGCATACGATCGGTCGAATCCTCCACCGCCACGGTGATGAGCATCGCTTTCTGGTGCGTGAAGACACAGCCCGCTTTCCGGATAGCAGCACCCCGTATGGTTTGAAGGCAGTCCCGTTCGTTTTTCACCGTCTGTACTCTACCCAACCTTCGCATTAAGGGCTTCCATATCTACCATGGCGACGGGAATTCCGATGTCCATTCCGCCACCCGATGATCTGTCGATGGCTTCAAGGGCGCCTTGCCGTGCCATAAGGTCCAACTGCTTCCTCATATGGGCTTGCCCTTCCTCATTGATTACGCTCAGGAACTCGCTTCGGAATTCATCGAGTGTGTTGAAGTCCACACCCTTCTCAAAACGAACGAGCAACTTCTCCTCCGTATTGTCGTACTTCTCGCCTTTGTTGACTCGCTCCGCCGCTCTGGCCGCCTCGTAGGCAGGACTGGACTGGAGTACCTTCATTCTTTGGATTCTCCGTTTGGATTTGGCGTGTAAGAGAGGGAGAGGCTTAACAGTCAGGGACGCTTGCGCAAACGTGGGACACTGTGTCACCAGTCTTGTGGGTCGACGTCTCCTTCAGTGGGACTTGTTCGCCTGCAACGGGCTTTCCTCCGGTTACAGTTTCGGAGGATACCGAGCCGGGCCAGCGGAACGGTGGGCGGGCTAGTTTCTCCGGGGTTGCGCCCTTCAGGTCGCGTCTAAGGTCAAGCATCAGTTTATTTTGCGTTCTCCAAGACTGACGATTTCACTTCATGTGACTCGAACCCGAGACTGATCAGGCAGGCATCGAAGTAATCGCTCCGTGCCACATCATCCGCTATACGGCGCCCTTTAATGGCCTCGTAGGCTTTCATCTGACATCCTGCACTTGCCTGACTTTGTTCAGCGGGAGAAAGTGTTGGGTGCGTCCAGACCGTTCTCGTAGGGTCATGGACAAACACCAAGTAGTAAAATCCGATTCCCGACAGGATCACCATTAGAGCCATGAATGCCAATATGGCGAGATCCTTTGCGTTGGTTCGTATGAAGTTCCAGTAGCGTTCGATAAGGAAGATCAGGGACAGGGAAATGAGTACCGCTCCGACACCAACAAAAACGCCCTGCCAACCGGCGTTCATGTCTCCTACCGTTTTCTGCCAAAAGGTAAAGTCGCTAAGCACGCCTGGCGCACCAAACAATACGGCGCACGCCAGAGTCCATGGGCTCCCGACGATTCGCTTCCACCACATTCCAATACCCTTTCTGGTTCCGAGCGGAACTTCACCCTTTCTTTGTAACCCCTTTTAGTTTGCTTTGTGTATGCCTCCGGAATGCTCGAACCTGAAACGGACGGACCCTTGGCCGATTTGCCTGAAGCGGTCGCGCGTTTCATCGTCCATGGGATTTGGCAGGTCCAAAACGCGCCAGCGGTCCGGCGAAAAGACGAACGGAACGTAGAGAATCCGGTACCGGCGGCGACCGCGTCGCGACGTGCTGGCGGCGACGCGCATTTCGTTGGGGGTCATCTCGAACTCACCGGTGTCCTCCAGCGCGGACTTGACCTCATAGAGCCACTCCGTGCGCGGCGTCTTGACGCAGAAGTCGTAACCGGCGGCATCGTCGCCTTCGTCGCCGCTGTATAGGCGAGAGCGATTCCGCGAAACCCAGCAGGTCTCATCAACAAAGTCAGGGTGTCGGCGACGGAGATACTGGAGCGCCAGCCACTCGCTGGCGAAGCCCATTGCCTGCCGTTGCTCCTCGGCAGGCTGTCTCCTGCGTCCCGTTCCGCTGCGGCCCGTACCACCACCCGCCTGCCCGCCGCCTTCTGGTCCGGCAAACTGCGCCAGTCTGGGTTGCCTCCGACTACGCTCGAACCAAGCGTCGTTGCCGTCGATGCTGGCTTCCGCCAGTAGCCGGAACGTATTCGCGAACGCCGGATCGGCAGTGTCGAGATCGGTTCCCGCGAAGTTAATGCTCCGTTTCTCGATGATCTTTCGCTGAAGTTCCTGCTGGCGGCGCTTCTTCTCCTCTTCAACGGTGGCCCTATCGAGTCCGAGCGGGGCAGGGTCCAGGGTTCGTGGCATGCCCTCGGGCCAGCATGCGGCACGATGGCACAACTCGGGGAGTTGCCTCTCACGTACGGTCGCAAAGTCGAGCAATCCCGCGTCTTCGAGATGGCGGGCGACGGACAGCGGATCGTCATTTCTCCAAGGCCCTGGAACCGGAGCTTGGTTTCGGCGGCACCAGGCACCAATGACGGACATCGCGCTGGTCGCAAATTCGCGGACGGCCTTGCGGTTCCTTTCGATCAGCCCGCGGAGCGAGGGGAGTTCAGCTGAGAGATCTTCGCCGAGCACGTCGTCGAGCAGTCGCGCGACGTGCCTCTCCACGGTTTCCTCATCCAGCGCTTCTCTTGTCAGGACCCACGTGGGATCGAACTCGAGGAATGCGAGGGTCTTCTTGCGGTCCACGTAGGTCACGAGACTGCACCCTTCCCGGAAATCTGCAGCATGAAGGCGTCTTAGGCGCTCCACGATGCCCGGGCGCATTTGCCGGAGATAGGCTTCGTACACAGAACGAAGCTCGGCCTCGTTCGAGAGCGGGGCCTCCCCGAGATCCAGCAACGCCAAGTTGAATCGTTCGTAATCCAACCCCAGCTCTCGCCGCAGTGTCGCGCGGTCCGATACCTTGCCGCAGGCCTTGACCAACTGCTTCGGCCGTGGTTCCGGGACCGGAAGGCGGACTCGGAGCCATTCCTCGACGTCGAACGTGGCCCGGGATTGCTCGGCATCGTTCTGGAGCTGCCGGGCGAGTACGACATCCGCAAAATAAGCAACGACCGGCATGAGCAGATGCAGAATGTGCCCAAGATCCGTCCGCATCGCCGCGCGGAGTTCCTGCAGGGTCTGAGTGTCGCATCGGAGTGCCTCAGCAAGCGCCTGGTCGCTCGGCGGGTCCAGTGCGTCAGCATCTTTATGCCTAGCAAGGCGCAGGAGGAGGGGTTCGAGGAACCGGATCTGAGGGTGTATCAGCTGCGAAACCGGTACGGAGAGGTCCCATCCCAACGTGGCCCATGCCAATGCTATGCGATCCGGCAATATGAGAGTCGGCAATTCAGGGTGGGGAATGCCGTATGGGGCAATGCTGTTGTGCGTGGCCGGGTCCGTTCCGTCGACGACAAGCGCGACCGTCTTGCAGCGTCTGACTCTGATTGCCTGAGCTCGCCGTTCGATCGTGGCACGGCGGATGCCGCGCTCGAGCTCCTTGGCCAGCAATTCGTGGCCGAGCACCACGACCTCGGGGAGCCACTCCAGTCCCAGGGATGTCAGTAACGGGTCGCTGGCCCGTGGCACAAAGGGTTCGCCGTCGACAAGGAATCGGACGTCTGCTCCGTCGAGGCGACGAGGTGTGAATCCCCCGGCCGCTTCGAGCTTTTCTGCGATCCGCTCGATTGGGGCGGTGCCGATGTCGAGCAATGCATGCCCGGCAGCCGATAGGATCCTGGCTTCCGCTACTTGCGCGTTCTGGGTGACGATCACCGTGGGATTCGTGTCCAAATCGCCCCTCAGCAATTCCAGCACGCCGTGCCGGTTCACGGCCAAGTCCAGACCGCTGGGCAGTGCAACGTCCGTTTCCGATACCTCAAGCCAGGCGCGGCGGTATTCGTTGCGGAAGTCCCTGCGGTCAGAAGTCGCCAGGGTGGGAGAGACGGTCGCCAGCTCCTGCAGCCGAGCGGTCGCGGTGTCCTTGCTGTGCCAGTCCCGAAGCTTCAAGGTGTCGCCGAAGGCAAGGTTCGCCAACCCTCGGTTGCCCTCCAAGAGACCTGCTACGAGGTCGTTCACGCGCCGCATAAATCGCGGTGGCCGGTTCTGCCTGGTGCGCGCCGCCCAGCACTCGCTGGGCCTGCAGAACCCAGGTTCCTGTTCCTCATTCGTACTCGAGGCGATCCAGGCTTTGGATCGCAGGAACGTGGCGAGTGGCGTAGGAAGCTCCTGCAGGTTCCAGTGGATCTGGTAGCGCTCGAAACGGCCGATTTGAAACGTCAGGAACTTTCCTTGGTGCTCGTCAAGGTGCCTGAAGGCGAGCTCTTGAAACCCCTCCTTGGCGGTGTGGGGTAACTCCCCATGCTCAATCTGGCCAGGCAGCCGCCACGCTTCCCCCCGTCTCTGATAGTCGGTGTTTGGATTTCTGAAGGACTTGTCCGACGCTTCATAGCACCAGTCCTGATCGAGGCCTTCCTTCGGGTTTCCCCTGCGCAGCTCACTCGCCCACACGCCTCCTTGGCCGTGTCTTCGCAGAGGTGCCGCGACCGGCCGCAGTCCGTCCACAACGCCGAGCAGGGTCAGGAATTCTGTCCACTGGCGTCTGGTCTCTCCAGGAGCAACCGGCCAATCTGCGAAGTTCACGAGAAGTCGGTCCCGCGCCTGACGGCAGTCGGCCGACGTCCCGGCCGCTTCAACAAGGAAGTTCTCAAGTATCCGACCGGTCGGCGTCCAAGACGACGAGAAGGCCGACTGCGTCGCGGGTTGCCAGCCACTCACGGTCGGCACCCACAGCCCGGCACTAAGCAGCGCCTCCTGGATGCCCGCCCCGGACATCCGCCATACTTGGAAAGCCCACATCAGAGCCTCCTGGCGCCGGTTGGCGTTGGCCTTGGCGCCCAAGACGGACCGGAGTCCGGCGAGGGCTTCCGCGGGGTCGAATTCGCGCACGAGGCCGGCCTTGACGAAGGCGTTGAGCGTCTCCCGCCGGAGCGTGATCTTCTCGTCGAGAAATCGGTAGCGACGGGTGAGCCTGGGCGGTGGCAACGGCACGCTGTCCTTGGCTCGCCTGCGCCTCGATGATTCCATGCGGACGAAGACGCCGCCCCCTGAGGCGGCATCGCCCTTGCCCGCGCGCCGCAGTTTCTTCGACCGGTCGAG
Organism: Gammaproteobacteria bacterium; assembly: GCA_026706425.1. Taxonomy (GTDB): domain Bacteria; phylum Pseudomonadota; class Gammaproteobacteria; order Pseudomonadales; family Azotimanducaceae; genus VXYL01. The sequence goes on along the minus strand of JAPOYW010000586.1, from coordinate 5,594 downwards.
CATGATTTCCTTGCCAGCCAGCGCGTCGAGCTTCTCGCCGGCAGCGCCGAACACACGATGGAGGTCCTCGTAGAACCACGACCACGTCCGCGCGGCCACTTTCCTATCAGCGAGGGACTGAGCGAAGCGCGCCGACCACTGGGCGAGGCGCTTTCCCGAGGGCGAGAGATCTACGTAGTTCCGCTCTGCCATTGCTTCGAGTCGCTGGAGTCGGTCGCCCTTGATGTCCGTCGAGACAAGTCGGGCCTTTGCGCGCTTGGCAACCTGCGCCGCCTTCATCAGCGAGTAACTCTCAGCTGGCCAAGCCCATGCCTCGGTTAGGCTTGACCAACGCACGTCGTCGACTGGGATCGTGGGCACGACGGGTGCATCTTCGAGCGAGGTCTCGACGTCCTCGAAAGCCGAGTCCAGCACCTCTGCGTGATCGTCAGTCCAGGCCACGAGATCGAAGACCGTACGTTGGGGAATCGGCGTGTCAGCTTGCCCGACGATGTGCAACGCCGCATGGGCGCACGCTTCCGCCGCGGCCTCTATCAGGACTGCGTTCAACGGTAGGTCGAAGTCCGCGTTGCGGCGATCGATCGCCGCGAAGAATGGCGCGTCCAAGTGGCCGAGCAGCGGTGCTTCAGCTGCTTCGCCCATCGGCAGGAAATTGTAGAAGCGTCCTGCAGTGATGGCCCCGGGGGAGAGCCCGACGGCAATCGAGACCGTGGCCTGACCCTTCCAGTCTAACCAGCGCTTGATCCGCGGTGCCCTGGGTACGCTCCGTTCGACGGCAGCAAGGACGCGCGCCCTGTCCACTTCGTGTTGCACGATGAGAAAGCGCCGGTCCCGGCCCACCCGGACCTCGAACAGCCGGCATCCTGCGAGGCTGGGGACGTCGCCGATGTCGGTTTGGCGTCGGGTTAGTCGTTGCCGCTTGACCGGTTGGTCCGGCATCGCCACCTCGATTCGGAACTCGGCGATCCGGTCTAGGAACAGGAGAAGCGGCACGTCGGGGTCGGCGAGTGTCTGAATCTGATCTTTCGCTAGCTCGACCGCCTCCGCGGTGCGCAAGGGGGCAACGATGACGGTCGGGTAGCCTCGGCGGGCGTATGCAGCGACCTCGTCCGGCTGCTCGGTAAGCGGTAGGGGCACGAGGTAGCGAGGTACCGTTTCGGCGACGTCGCGCGCGGTGGCCGCGTCCACGCCGCCCTTGCGCAACAAGTCCTCGATTTCATCCTCGGCGGCGAACCTAAAGCAGTAGCCGTCGAAACGGCCCAAATCGTCCCTGCCCCGACGCGAGAAGATCCGCACGTCGTCGGTCAACGCCTCGATGCTCCTGAAGCCGAGCCCCTTATTGCCAATGCCCTCGCCGACCTCCTTGGCGGTCGTTGCGAGGTTCTTGATGGCGTTGACATCCTTCGACCGGAAGCCGTGCCCGCCGTTGGCGACGTACAGCGTTGCGTCGGTTTCCGAGCGCACGTCAAGCCGCACGGTGATACGGCCTCGATCGTCGGCCCAGTGCGCATCGTGTGCGTTCTGGATCAACTCGTACAGGACGCGGTCCCCGTACTCTGTGCCGACCACCTCGTTCAGGTTCCGGAGGCTCTCGTAGACCTTGAGCTGGTTGCGGTGGGCATCGAAGGCGTGGTTGAGCACGTCGCGAGCCTGCTTGGTCAAGTCCTCGGCGGGAAGACGAGTGGGCCGGTGGCCGTGCTGTTCCGCGCGCTGGGGTTGTGGGGTCATGCGGGGGAGTCCGTCGGCTGTTCTTCGAACACAGTCATCGTGCCGCGTGCAGGGCAGGATCGAACCCCGATTCTCCGCTGTGTCGTCGTGTGCGCAAGCCTGTCATGTTGAGTATTGCTGGTGCGAGATCGTTTCGCCGTACAGCCTCCTCTGCAATCGCGCAATCGCCGCGAAGGCTCCAACTCCTCGCGGCTCCATCTGGCCACTGGGAAGCGGAGCGCGGAGCCAGCGTCTTCCTGAACTCCGTGCGGGAGTTGTTGGTTCACGCCTGACCGCAATCCTCGCCGAAGCTTTGGCAAAGCCGGACGACCCGACCGCAGCGATATCTCAGCCCGGGGCCGCCATCAGTCTGTTCTAGTCAGGGCGGCAATGGCCTCCCGGTAATCTGATAGCGTGTCATCCAACTGCTCCAGGAGCTGTTGAGCGGCGGAAGGGGACAGCACAAACCAGGCCTCTTCGTTGATCACCAGACGGAGGCGCATCAGGATCGCGTGCTGATCTTCGGATAGTGCCGTCGCCAAACCCGACACTACGAAGATAGGACTCTCGTCGCCTTGCTCACGAAGGGTGCGAGGAGCCGGAACAGCCGGAACACTCCTGAGTTCTAGTTTCATGAATGGTCTCCCACATAGATTGCTGCGCAGCCCACAGACCAAGAAGCCGTGCTGCTGAGCGATGCGGGCCAGCGGTCAACTGCAATCGCAAGAAAATCCCTCAATTGGGTCCCGAACGCAGAGGACTTCGCCGATGAGCAGGTCGACTGGTAGTCCCGTTGGTCCTTCTACAGACCGGCGGGCACGTGGGCACGGTAGCGCGAAGCGAGCGGCAGATTCTACCGTCCAAGCCACCACAATCTCGCCAGCTATTGGCAGCCGGGAGTCCATGCCGCCCGCGACGGCATCCTTGACGCGCATTGTGATCGGACGATTCCGCTCAAGCGCCGCTCAGGCTCTGTTCACCTGTCGGTTTGTTGATGCTGATCAGGAAACGGCGTGCTTCGCACAAGGTCATTCCCACTTCCTGCGGAAGTTGGCGGTTTCACACCTGCCGCCCGTACCGCGCAATTTCTGCCTGGTCTCGCCGATGCATGGATGGAGAGAAAGTTCCGTAGTTAGAGCGGGTTAGGGTACACCCTGTCTCTTCCGGCCCCGTGGCTTGCCTGTGCAATCGCCGCCGCGGCCGCTTCCTATATTGACCCGCTGCCGCGCGGCCCCTGACCAAGGAGCCGCCACATGGCAAAGCCAGATTCCCGCCCTTCCTTCGCCCGTCGCATCGCGGCGGCCCGGCCCCGCGAGAAGGAGTATGCCGTCTGGGACGACGCGATCTCCGGGCTCGGTGTGCGCATCTACCCGAACGGCGCCCGGCGCTTCTTCCTGCGCCGCCGGCTGCCCGACGGCGGGCTGCGTTCGGTCACCCTCGGACCTGCCGACCGGATGAGCCTGCCCGAGGCGCGCAACCAGGCGCGCCGGGCGCTCACGACCTTGGTTGAGACGCCGGAGACGGGGGACGGCCCCCGATATCCCGGCCGTCCCATGACGGAGTTCGCCGAGGAGTTCATCGAACGTCACGCGCGTCACTGGAAGCCGAGCACGCTGGCGGGCAACCGGCGCTTCATCCGCGACGTCATCCTGCCCGCCTTCGGGGACATGACCGTGGACGCCATCGCGGTCGAGCACGTTCAGGACTGGTTCGCCTCCATGGCCAACCGGCCCGGCACCGCCAACCGGGCGATGCCGGTGCTGTCGGTGATGATGAAGACGGCCGAACTGTGGGGGTATCGCCTCCACAACACCAACCCCTGCCGGAACACCCGGCGCTACCCGATGGCGCCCAAGGAACGCTATCTCACGCCCGAGGAGTTCGCCCGGCTCAACGCCGTGCTCACCCGCGACGAGTTCTGGTGCCCGCAGGTCGTCGCCGTCATTCGCCTGCTGCTGCTGACCGGCTGCCGGGTCGGCGAGGTCCTCGCGCTCGAATGGGACTGGATCAGGGACAAGCGCATCATGCTTCCCGATTCGAAGTCGGGGCCGCGCACGGTGTGGCTGTCGGGAGCCGCGCGCGCGGTGATCGATGCGATCCCGCGCTACGGCGAGGACTGCCCGTATCTGTTTCCGGGCCGCCCGCCGACCCGGCCGATCAGGAACATCGACGTGCAGTGGGGCCGCATCCGCCGCGAGGCCGGGCTGTTCGACGTGCGCCTGCACGACTGCCGGCACAGTTGGGCCTCGGTCGCCGCCATGAACGGCGTGGACATGGTGACCATCGCGAAGCTGCTCGGCCACGCCCTGGTCGAGACCACCGAGCGCTACGTCCACCTGTCCGACCGATCGGTGGCGGAGGCCGCCGAGCGCGTCTCGGGGCGCATCCAGGCGGCGCTGGCCGGAAGCGGCCGGAAGCGGGAGGGAGGGGCCGGCCATGCCGACGGTTGACCTGACCGCGAAGCTCGCCCGCGACAGCCGGCCCGGCGAGAAGGAGACCATCCTGTTCGACCGGGCGCTGCCGGGCTTCGGGCTGCGCATCCACCCGAGCGGGCGCAAGGTGTGGATCGTGCAGGCGCGCATCGAAGGCCGGACCCGGCGCATGGCGATCGCCCGGCACGGCGAGATGGCGCTGGTCGAGGCGCGGCGCCGCGCCCGCGAGATGCTGGCGCGTATCCGCGCGGGCGACGATCCCGCCGAGGAGGCCCGCAAGGCGAGGGCCGCGCCGACGGTGAAGGACTTCGCCGACGAGTATCTGCGCTGTTGCGGCCCCGGCCTGAAGCCGTCGGGACGCCGGACCGTGCGCATCTATCTCAAGGCGCGCATCCTGCCCGCCTTCGGCGCCATGCGGCTCGACATGCTCGGCCCCGAAGACGTGGCCGCCTGGTTCGACGCCGCGAGCCGCGACTGGCCCGGCGCGGCGAACCGGGCGCTGGAGATCCTGCGCGCGATGATGTTCCGGGCCGAGGAGTGGGGATGGCGGGCGCCCGGCACCAACCCCTGTCTCGGGATCAGGATGAACCCGAAGAAGCCGGTCGCGCGCTTCCTCGACACCGGCGAGCTCGAACGGCTCGGCCGTGCGCTCGACGCGCGCGCCGCCGACTGGCCCGAGACCGTCGCCGCGATCCGGCTGCTCGCGCTTACCGGTTGCCGGCGCGGCGAGGTGCTGACACTGCGCTGGCGCAACATCGGGCGGGACACGATCCAGCTCGACGACGCCAAGGCCGGGCCGCGCACCGTGCCGCTGGGTTCGCCCGCGCGCGCGATCCTCGATGCGCTCCCCGGCGAGCGGCGGCCCGACGCGTTCGTGTTCCCCGAGCACGCCCGAAGCGCATGGTGGCAGGACCAGGTGCGGGTCCGATGGCACGCGATCTGCGCCGACGCCGGGATCGGCCGGGCGCGGCTCCACGATCTGCGACACGCCGTAGCGAGTCACGCCGTCATGTCCGGCGAGAACCTGCCCCTGGTCGGCAAGCTGCTCGGGCATCGCCGCCAGTCCACGACCGCCGGCTATGCGCACCTGGCCGACGACCACCTCGTCGCGGCGGCCGAGCATGTCGGCAGCATCATCGCCGAGGCGATGGCGCTCGCACCCGGTGCGTCCGATCCGTGACGGCATCGCCGCCGGTGTCGTCGTGGCGCCGGCACGAGCACGCGGCCCGGTTGCCCCGGTGGGTCAACAGGCACCCCCCGCGCGTCTTCGCTCCGCGTAACGCGAGGCGCTACGCGAAGCCGCGCGGGTCCCCCCTGTTGACTACCGGGACAACCTCCGTCCCGTCGAACGCCACCGGCGCAAGCGTCGCCAACAGCGCGCTTGCGCCGCCAGGCGTGCTTCCTATAATGACCCGGTAAGCTGCGCGGCGGGTCCGGAACCGTCTTCATCGCATG
>JAPOYW010000016.1 GCA_026706425.1 Gammaproteobacteria bacterium | reverse complement strand
TTCTGTTTCATCGGTTGCCCCCAGGTCAACGGTCAGAGATCTTTGGTTAACTCGCCTTAACTCAAGCCAAACAGCCTTGGCGCTATCGAACATACGCCCCGGCGCGGAGCGCGCACCCCAGACAACGGGGCGCGCGCTCCGCGCCGGGACAACACCCCGGCGCGGAGCGAGTCAAGCTACGGACTTATACTGATTGGGCATTACAGAGGCCGGCGTTATGCTCGGCGGCACCTGCGAACGGATGGACACCACCGAGCCCTGTCCAGCCCGCTGTTCCGTCCCGTGCCCGATCGCCAATCGAAAAACACTCATTGGTGTTACGGCCCCAAGAGCGGCCTACTCCCATTCGATCGTCCCCGGCGGCTTGTTGGTCACGTCGTAGACAACCCGCGAGACGCCCGCGAGTTCGTTGACGATCCGGTTGCTGATCCGGGCGATCAGGTCGTGCGGCAGTTCGGCCCAGTTCGCGGTCATGAAATCCGTCGTGACCACGGCGCGCAGACCGATCACGTGTTCATGGCGCCGGGTATCGCCCACCACGCCTACCGACTTGACGGGTAGATACACGGCAAAAGCCTGGGCGACCTTGTCGTAGTAGCCGGCCTCGCGCAGTTCCTCGATGTAGATCGCGTCCGCTTCGCGCAGGACCTCGAGGTAGGCGCGTTTAACTTCGCCCAGCACCCGGACGCCGAGCCCCGGTCCGGGGAACGGATGGCGGTAGACCAGGCGATCCGGCAGCCCGAGCGCGAGACCCACGGCCCGCACCTCGTCTTTGAATAGATCGCGCAGGGGTTCCACCAGCTTGAGTCCCATGCGTTCCGGCAGGCCGCCGACGTTGTGGTGGGACTTGATGACGTGCGCCTTGCCGTGCTTCGACGCGGCGGATTCGATGACGTCGGGATAGATGGTGCCTTGGGCGAGCCAGGCCACGCCCGGAATCTTCGCTGCTTCGCGTTCGAAGACCTCGATGAAGGTCCGGCCGATGATCTTGCGCTTGTCCTCCGGATCGTCGACGCCTACGAGGGCATCGAGGAACTCGTCGCGGGCATCTACCGTCACCAGGTTGATGGGCAGCACGTTGGAGCGTTCCGAGCCGACCGACGAGAAAGCCGCCTCCACCTCGGCGGTCTCGTTCTTGCGCAGCAGGCCGTTGTCGACAAACACGCAGGTGAGCTGATCGCCGATGGCGCGGGACAGCAACGCGGCGACGACACTCGAATCGACGCCGCCCGAAAGGCCCAGGATGACCTTGCCGTCGCCCACTTCAGCCCGGGTCCGGGCAACGGCATGCTCGATGATGCTCTCCGCGGTCCACCCGCCCCGACACCCCGCCACGTCGCGCACGAAACGGCGAATGATCTCGCCGCCGTGGCGCGTGTGGGTCACCTCGGGATGGAACTGCACCCCGTAGAAGCCGCGTTCCAGGTCCGCCATCGCGGCTATGGGCGCGTTGCCGCTTTCGGCGACGCGCTCGAAGCCGGAAGGCAGTTCGGTCACCTTGTCGCCGTGGCTCATCCAGACGTCGAGCGTACCGCCCAAGCCGCGAAACAGCGGTGCATCGCCAACGATCCGTGCCGTAGCGCGGCCGAACTCGCGCTTCTCGGATCCGGCCACCCGGCCACCCAATTGGGTGGCCATGGCCTGCATCCCGTAGCAGATGCCGAGAATCGGGACATGGGCATCAAACAGGGATTGCGGGATGCGCGGCGTCAGGTGCTCGGTGACGGTCTCCGGACCACCGGAAAGGATGACGCCCTTGGGAGCGAACTCGCGAACGGTTCGGTCGTCGAGGTCGAAGGGGTGGATTTCGCAGTACACGCCGTGCTCGCGGACACGACGCGCGATGAGCTGAGTGGTCTGCGAGCCGAAGTCGACGACGAGAACGCGGTCGCCGAAGCCCTCGGGTTGCATGGGCTTAAGCGACGGGATAGTTCGGCGGTTCCTTGGTCATCGCCACGTCGTGGGGATGGTTCTCGGCGATGCCGGCCGACGACACCTTGGCGAACGTCGGCCGGGTGCGCATCTCGCCGATGTCGGTGCAGCCCGTATAGCCCATCGCCGCCCGCACGCCGCCCATCAACTGGTGGATGATCGGCGCCACGGGACCCCGGTAGGGGACGCGGCCCTCGATGCCCTCCGGGATGAACTTGCCGCCGTCGCTCAACGGCTCCTGGAAGTACCGGTCGCTGGATCCATAGTGTTCCGACATGGCGCCCACGGAGCCCATGCCCCGGTAGGACTTGTACGTGCGGCCCTGGTAGAGCTCGGTCTCGCCTGGCGCTTCCTCCGTGCCCGCAAACAGCGATCCCACCATGACCGCCGACGCACCGGCGCTGATCGCCTTGGCGATGTCGCCGGAGAAGCGCACGCCGCCGTCGGCGATGACCGGGATATCCTCCTCGGCCGCCTCGCTCGCGGCTTCGGAAATCGCCGTGACCTGCGGCACGCCGACGCCGGTCACCACCCGCGTGGTGCAGATGCTGCCGGGCCCGATGCCCACCTTGACCGCATCGACACCGGCATCGAGCAACGCCCGGGCACCGTCCGCGGTGGCCACGTTGCCGCCCATCACGGGCACGCCGGGGTACTTCTGCTTGATCCAGCTGATGCGGTCCAGTACCCGCTGGGAATGACCGTGGGCGGTATCGACGACGATGATGTCGACGCCGGCCTCCACCAACGCCGCCACCCGGTCGTCGGTGTCGGCGCCCGTGCCCACGGAAGCCCCGGTTCTGAGCTGGCCACGCTCGTCCTTGCAGGCGTTGGGATAGGCCTGGGCCTTGGCGATGTCCTTGACGGTCACCATGCCCTTCAACTGGAACTCTTCGTTGACGAGGAGCACCTTCTCGATGCGATGGCTGTGCAGGAGTTCGGTGACGGCCTCGACCGGTGCATCCTCCGGCGCGGTCACGAGGCGGTCCCTGGGCGTCATGACGTCCGCCACCCTGGCGTCCATGCGGGTCTCGAACCGGATGTCACGACTGGTGACGATGCCGAGCAGATCCGAACCCCGCACCACGGGCACCCCGGAGATCTTGTGCTCCAGGGTGAGCGCCACGAGCTCGCTCACCGTGGCTTCCGGGCGAATGGTGATGGGGTCGCGGATGACCCCCGTTTCGAACTTCTTGACCGCCCGGACTTCCCGGGCCTGGGCTTCCATGGACAGGTTCTTGTGGACGATGCCGATGCCGCCTTCCTGGGCCAGGGCGATGGCGAGGCCGGACTCCGTCACAGTGTCCATGGCGGCGGAGACCAAGGGGATGTTGAGGTCGATTCCGCTCGTCAAGCGGGTGCTGAGATCGACTTCGGAGGGGAGGGTCTTGGAGTAGGCGGGCACAAGGAGGACGTCATCGAATGTCAGTGCTTCGTGAGCAATCCTCAGCATTGGAGTACCTTGGCCAAACGTGGGGGCGGATCATACGCGCGGGGTTGGGGGGTGTAAACCGGAAAACGCCGTAAGGCCGTAAGGTGGTGCCAAGGTGTTGCTTTACCATATTTGTGAGTATGGGTAGTATGGGGGACGTGAAGACCACGGTCGACATCCATGACGAGCTGCTAGTGCGTGCCAAGCGTCACGCCAAAGAAACGGGGCGACCCCTAAGGGCTTTGGTGGAAGACGGGTTGCGGCACGCTCTCGCATCCGCTGCCGAGAAGCGTCCGTACCGGCTAGCCGATTGCCGGGTCGGAGATCCCGCCGCCGCCGATCCCCTCGCCAGCCTCTCCTGGCCAGAACTCCGGGACCTCATATACGGTGATCCGGGCACCCGGTGATCGCTGTCGATACCAACGTGCTCGTCTATGCGCATCGCCGCGAATCGCGACTCGGCAATGCCGCCCACGCCCTCATGAAAGAACTTGCCGAAGGCGACTCCTCGTGGGCGATTCCCTGGCCATGCTGCTACGAGTTCCTCAGTGTCGCCACGAACAGGCGCATCTGGAAGGACAAGGCATCCAGTCAGGACCAGGCCTGGCGGCAACTCGAAGCCTGGACCGAATCGCCGACCATGCGTTTCATTGGCGAAACCGACGACTTCGCTGCGACACTGGAAAGGTTCCTGCGACGCCCGCACGTTGTCGGGGGTGTCGTACACGATGCGCGAATCGCGGCGATCTGCGATGCGCATGGGGTCGACGAGCTCGTGAGCCGGGACCGAGACTTCTCCGTGTTCCCCGAATTGCCCGTTAGGGATCCATCCTGCTCTCCAGCAACCCTGCACGCGCAAGCTAGATCGAGCCCATGCAGCTCCACCCGCGCCCCGCGCAAGCCGACCGCGTTCGTACCGTCAGCGAGGTCAACGCCGAGGCCCGATTCCTGATCGAGGAGCGCTTCCGGCGGGTCTGGATCGAGGGCGAAATCTCGAACTTCCGTCCCTATGCGTCCGGCCATTGGTACTTCACCCTGCAGGACGACCGTGCCCAACTGCGCTGCGTGATGTTCTCGAGCGCCAACCGCTTCGTGCGTTTCCGTCCGGGCAGCGGCCTCTCGGTCGTGTTGAGGGGTCGATTGTCGATCTACGAGGGTCGGGGCACCTTCCAGGCCATCGTCGATCACATCGAACCCGCCGGCGAAGGTGCGTTGCGCGCCGCCTTGGAAAAACTGAAGGCGCGCCTCGCCGCGGAAGGGCTGTTCGACGAAAGCCGCAAGCGTGCGCTGCCAAGGTATCCGCGCCACATCGCGGTAATCAGTTCCCGGGCCGGCGCGGCGCTCAAGGACGTGCTCGCGGTGATTCGCCGCCGCTTTCCCTGCATTCGCGTCACCTGTTTCGACGTCGCGGTGCAGGGCTTCGAGGCCGAGGGGCAGATCGTCGGTGCGTTCGACCGCGCCGAGTTCATGCGCCACCCACCCGACGTGATCGTCCTGACCCGCGGCGGCGGATCCCTGGAGGACCTTGCGGCCTTCAACCTGGAGTCCGTGGCGCGGCGGATCGCGGCCGCCCGGATTCCGGTGGTTTCCGCCGTCGGCCACGAGACCGACGTGACCATCGCGGACTTCGTCGCCGACCGGCGCGCGGCGACGCCGTCCGCTGCGGCGGAGATGGTGACGCCGGACCGGCACGACCTCGAAAACCGACTGCGCCGCGTCGAGGCCGCGCTGGTCGCGCGAATCGGGACTCGACTCGATGTCGACCATCGGCTGCTCGCCGCGACGGGGCAGCGCCTGGTGCATCCGGGACGCACCGTGGAGCAGCGCATGTTGCGCACGGATGAACTCGGCGAACGGCTACGCGGCGCGATGTCGGCCAGAGTCGCCGGGATTCGTACCGACCTACTCCACCGCGTTCGACTGCTCGCCAGGTGCAATCCCGCAGCGCGCCTTGAGCCCGCGCACGAGCGCCTCGCAAGCGCCGCCACGCGGCTACGGACCACCGCGTCCAGGTCGGCGGAGCAGGCCCAAACGCGCCTCGGAACCCTCACCCGCGCTTTGAATGCGGTAAGCCCGCTGGCGACCCTCGACCGGGGCTTCGCAATCGTCGCCAAGCCGGACGGCAGCCGCTGGGGTCAACCGGTGGCGTCCGTAGCGGACGTCGGGGCCGGCGACGCGATCATCGCGCACTTGGCCGACGGGACCGTACAGGCTATTGTTGAGGAGACGGATACGCCCACGCCCAAGGACGGATAGACGATGGCTCCACTCGTACTGATGCTTGCCGCGACGGTGACCGTGGACACCGGCGGCGTGGCGGCGTTGCCCCTGCCGGAGGGTGCCGTCGATGTGCTCTACGGCGACGAACCGGCACTGATCGTCGCGGATCACGTGATCGTGGGTGTGGGCCTCGACGCGGCACCCGGTCCGCACCACGTCGTCGTGCGCACCGTGGACGGGGACGAGACCATCGACTTCGAGGTCGTCGCCAAGCCGTATCCGGAACAACGTCTGACCATCCCCGACAGGCGCAAGGTCAACCCGTTGCCGGAGGATCTCGAGCGGATCGGGCGCGAGACGAAACTGCAACGCGCCGCCTACGCCCGCCGGACACCGGTTAGGCAAGACCTGCTGCCGTTCAAGCAACCCGTTCAGGGCATCTATTCCAGCCCGTTCGGTCTGCGTAGGTTCCTCAACGACCAACCCCGATCGCCGCACTCGGGTCTCGACATCGCCGCCGACACGGGCACGCCCGTCGCCGCGCCCGCGCCGGGCACGGTGGCGCTCACCGGCGACTTCTTCTTCTCGGGCAACGTGGTCTTTCTCGACCACGGCGGCGGCCTCCTCACCATGTACGGTCACCTGGACCGAATCGACGTCCGTGAGGGCATGGACATCGACCGTGGCGACATCATCGGCGCCGTGGGTGCCACGGGTCGGGTCACGGGTCCCCACCTGCACTGGACCGTGGCCATTCAAGGCGACCGCGTCGATCCGATCACCCTGATGCGGGAGTTCGACAGACTGGCGGCGGAGACGACCGGCACCGCGAATTGACGAACCGGCCGTCAGGACGAGCGGTGTCGAATCACCCGCCGGCGGCGCTTGATCTGACGTCGCGTTAGCTCGTTCCGTCGGTGCGCGTAGGGATTCCGCGTCGTTCTGGTCTCCAGCCGAACGGGAACGCCCACCAGGTCGAGTTCGTCCCGGTAGCGATTGACGAGGTAGCGCCGGTAGCTGTCCGGCAGCGCCTCGGTGCGGTTGCCATGCACCACGACCGTGGGTGGGTGGTCACCGCCCTTGTGGGCGTACCTGAGCTTGATGGCTCGACCCTGCACCAAGGGTGGCGGATGGTCCGCCGTGGCATCGGCCAGGATTCGGTTGAGTTCCGCAGTCTGCACGTCGAACTCACCCGCCCGGTAGACGTCCGAAACGGTGCCGAGCAGGGATTTGACGCCGCGTCCGCGGAGGGCCGAGACGTAGCGGATGCGAATCCAGGGCGCGAATGCCATCCGCCGTTCGACGGAAGTCCGCGCTCGGCCCCGATCGTCCTTGTCCAAACCGTCCCATTTGTTGACGGCAAGCACAATGCCCGCGCCCCGATCGATCGCATAGTCCAGCACATGCAGATCCTGCTCGACGACGCCTTCCCGGGCATCCACGACGACCACGGCCACGTCAGCGCGTTCCAGCGCCGCAAGGGTCTTCACGATGGAGAACTTCTCGACGGTGCGCTGCATGCGCGGGCCCGACTCCACCCGGCCCCGGCGCCGGACGCCCGCCGTGTCGATCAACAGGTAGTCGCCGAACGGGATGTCGATGGAATCGCGTGTCGTCCCGGGGTTGCTATCGACGACTTGGCGCTCCTCGCCGAGGAGTCGGTTGACGAGGGTCGACTTGCCGACGTTGGGACGCCCGACGACTGCCACGCGAATTCCCGGCGGATCGGCTTCGTTCTCGATAGGCGCCGCCGGTAAGTGCTTGGCGACGTCATCGGCCAATTCCGCCATTCCCCGCCCGTGCGCCGCCGACACCGGGCAGCAATCGGCGAAACCCAACGCCGCGAATTCGTGGACCGCCGCGGCCGGTACGCCGTCGACCTTGTTGACGGCAACGACGACCGCCTTGCCGCGTTTGCGCAGGTCACGGGCTATGTCCCAGTCGCCAGCCGCCAAACCCTCCCGCGCATCGGTGACGAACACGGCGACGTCCGCCTCGCCGATCGCCAGCAGGGCCTGGTTCGACATCTGTTCGTAGACGCTGCCGGTTTCGTGCGTCAGTCCGCCGGTGTCGACCAGGGTCACGGTCCGGCCCGCCAAACCGGCGCGCCCGTAGCGACGGTCCCGGGTCAGTCCCGGCAGGTCCGCGACCAGGGCATCGCGAGTGCCGCACAGCCGATTGAAGATCGTCGATTTGCCGACATTGGGCCGACCGACCAGGGCCACGACAGCGGGGGCGTTGCCGCGGTTCGCGCCCGCTTGCGACCCGGAGCCTCGTGTTTCCGACATGCCGACACCCGGAAGTTCATGCCTTATCGATGGGTCGTGCGCCATGGTCCAAACGCCGTTGCGTTGCCCGATAGCGTCAGCGATGCTTCCCGCCCAAAGAATTCGCGCACCGAATTCTCAGGCGTGAGGCGAAGCGGTCGCGTTCATCCCCCGAGCCTGATCTCCAACGCCGAGAGCTTGCCGTCGTTGGCAAGCACGTACACGATGCCGTCGCTCTCGACCATCGGCCAACGCAAGCCCCCGCTCAAGCGCCGTCGTGCGACGAATCGGCCGTCGCTCTGGGCCAGGACATGCAGATATCCCTCCGCGTCGCCCACCAGAACGTAGTTGCTAAACGCCAAAGGACTCGTCAACTTTCGGTTCTTCAAGCCCTCCTGGCGCCAAACGACGTCTGCGGTACCTTGCTGAACTGCCGTGACGACATCCTCGTCCGAGACGAAGTACAACTGCCCGTAGCCCTCGGCGAGGTCAAGATGCGAGGATGCCGGGATTTCCCAAAGCACCCGTCCGTCCGGGGGACTCAATGCCTTGAGTCGGCCTTGATAGCTGATGGCGAACAGGGCGCCACGCTCCGGCACGAACAGGGGCGAGCCGTCCACGTCGACCAGCCTCTCCAATTCCGTGCGCCCCTGGGGCAGCGCGAGGCGGTGCTGCCGAATCGGCGCGCCGGTCTCGGTGCTGGGCGCCGCTACGCGACCATCGCCGAATCCGGCGAACACGTAGCCTCCGGCGACAACCGGCGTCGCGGTACCGCGAAGTGTCAGCAGCGGCACCTGGTTGTCGTAGGACCAGCGCGTGTCCCCGTCGGCACCTTCCAGGGCGACGAGGCGACCGTCGTTCGTTTGTGCCATTACCACGCCACCGTCAGCCGCTGGCGGGGAGAGGATCTCGCTCGTCAGCTGGGTGCGCCACGCCTCCGATCCATCGCCCGCGTTCAATGCGATGACCTCGCCCCGGGTCGTACCGACGAGGATCCGGCCGTCGCCGGCACCGACTCCGCCCGTTAGGAACGACGGATCGCGCCGATCCCAGATCTTCAGGAACGGACGGCCGTCCGGCACACCCACGGACGTAGACCAGATCCGTCGTCCGCTGAACCGATCAAGCGCAACGACCAATCCGTAGCCGTCCGCCACGTAGATCCGGTCGGCCAGGATCGTCGGCTGGATACGCAGGTACTTGCGTCCCGGCCCTCGACCCACGCCGACCTGCCAACGCCGCTGGAGCTCGGCCTCCGCCTCGAACGACGCAAGCGGTTCGGGCTCGCCTTCCTCCCCGACATCCGCCGGGTCGTCCACGAACGGAAGAAACGAAAAGACCTCGCAGCCACCGATCGAAAGCAGCAAGCCAACGACGACGGCCGCAGCCCAGGCGGGAACGATCCCGGCCCCGACACGCCCGAAGGTTGCGTCTCGGGATGGTTCAGGTCGGATGGTTCTCATAGGAGTGGCCCACGGGGTCATTGGGATTCATCGACAAGACTGGCGAGTTTGAGTTCCATCAGTTCGACACCGGGAATCGGGTTGTTCGGGTCCCGACGCGCCGCGTCGATCCCCGACCGGTAGGCAATCCGCGCCCGTTCCAGGTCGCCCCGTGCCACGAACACGTCGCCGGAGAGTCCCGCGACGTGCGCCTCGAGGCCTGAACTGCGGATTGCGGCGAGTTCCGCCTCGCAGTCGTCGAGGCGGTCGAGCTGATAGAGCACCTTGGCGGCCCGGTACCGCGCGATGTCCTTCAAGGTGTCGTTGTCCGCGAGTTGCACCGCGCGCTCCAGCAACGCCAACGCTTCTTCCCAGTCCTCCACCTCGATCTCGTCATCGGCGCGGTAGAGCAACGTCAATACATGGTAGCCCGACCCTTCGAACTCGGTGTCGATCATCGCCAACTGATCGGCGGTCGACTCCGCCTCGTTGCGCGCGGCGACATAGGACGCATAGACATCCGACGCCGCGTCCGCCTGATCCTTTGCGTAACCCTGGTACCACCGCCAACCAAGTACGGCGGCCACCGCCAGCACGACGCCGATGACGAGCGAGGTTCCGTTCTGCTCCCACCAGCGTTTGAGCCGTTCGGCCTGTTCTTCGTCGGTCAGGTAGTCGGACATCACCCGGTGCCTTGCAATGTGGAAATCAACTCGGCCGCGGTGAGCATCGTTTGCTCGCCCCGGCCCATCTGCGGGCCTTCGCGCAGCCACTTCAGCGAGACGCGATTTTGGGCCACTTCGTCGTCGCCGACAATCACCGCCCACCGCGCCCCGCTGCGATCCGCTTGGCGGAGCTGGCTTGCGAGGCCGCCGACGCCGGCGTGCTGCAAGACCCGCAGCGGTGTCCCGTCGCGCAGTCGTTCCGCCACCCTGGCAGCCCGGGCGGCGTGCTCCGGATCGGCGACCATGTAGACATCCGCCCGGCTGTAGTCTCGCTCGTTGCATGCCTCGTGCAATAGCACGACCCGTTCGAGGCCCATGCCGAAGCCCGCACCCGGCACCGGCCGGTGTCCAAGACGCTCGACCAGTCCGTCGTAGCGACCTCCGGAACAGACGGCGCCCTGGGCGCCGAGGGCTTCGGTCACCCATTCGAAGACGGTATCGGTGTAGTAGTCGAGTCCCCGCACCAGATGCGGGTTGACGCGGTAGCCAACGCCGGCCTGGTCGAGCAACCGGCGCAAGCCGTCGAAGTGCCGCTGCGACTCGGCTCCCAGGTAGTCGACCGGCGCCGGCGCATCCCGGACGATGGCTCGCGTCGTCGGAACCTTGCTGTCGAGTATCCGCAACGGGTTGGTGCCGAGGCGACGGCGGCTGTCGACGTCCAGTTCGTCCCGGTGCGGGGACAGGTAGTCCACCAGCGCTTCCCGGTAGCGGTCGCGCGAGCTACCCGAACCGAGACTGTTGAGTTCGAGCGTCACCGCGGAGGACACGCCGAGTTCCCGGAAAACGCGACACAGCATGGTCATTATTTCAGCGTCGATCTCGGGCGACGAAACGCCGAAGACCTCGCCGCCGATCTGCGTGTGTTGCCGCGTCCGGCCCTTCTGCGGACGTTCGTAGCGGAACATCGGACCGTGGTACCACAGCCTCGGAGTCTGGTTGTGCAGAAGACCGTTCTCTATGCAGGCTCGGACACAACCCGCCGTCCCCTCTGGACGCAGGGACAGCGACTTGCCCTTCCGGTCATCGAACGTGTACATCTCCTTTTCGACCAGGTCGGTGGCTTCGCCCACGCCCCGCGTAAACAGGTCCGTCGCTTCCACGAGCGGAAGTCGCAACTCCCGGAAGCCGTAGCGGCCCAGCACGTCGATGACGGCGCCTTCGACCTCCCGCCAGCGCTCCGACTCCCCTGGCAGAACGTCGCGCATCCCACGCACGCGCTGGTACCTGGCAACCACCGCTAGGCCCCCACCTCGAATCTTGCGACCTGTCCGGGCCGGACCGGATCCACGGACACCCGCTCGCCGTTGAAGGTGACGTCGACAACGGCTGGATTGCCGAGGAGTACCGAGAACGGCGCATCCCCGCGTACCGTCGCCGTCTCGCCGTCCCTGCCAAGGTCGCCGTGCAGGAGGTCGCCACCCGGATCCCGCACCTCCACCCAGCAATCCCCCTCGAATACGAACGTGATCAGATCGGGTTCGGCCAGCCCGCCGCCCTCCCTCGCCGCCTCGTCGGTGTCCGCATCGACGACTCCCGGCTCGACCGTGGCCACTTCGTGCAGGGCGGGATCGATCGCGACGGGCTCGGACGGTTCGGGCACGGCAGTCGACTCCGGTTCCGGGTCGGGTTCGCCTTGCACGGTGGAAACCACCTCCGTGGCGACCTCGGGCGCGGGGGGGCTGGCGACTGCCGTAGGCGCCGGATCCGCCCCGACGGTATTCGGCGCGGCTTCCCAGACGGGCCGTTCGATGTCTCCGCCAAGCCAAGCCCACCAAAGGGCAGCGCCGATCAGGATGACGAAGACCAACACGATGCTCCCGTACATCAGACCCCAGCTCTCCCGGGCCAAATCGCTGAACAACGTCCGCGGCGACCGCGGGACGACCGCGGGCGGGACCGGCTCCGCCTCGACGATGTCGGAACCGACCGTCACCGATCCGGGGTCCAGACCGACGAGCCGCGCGTAGCGCCTAACATAGCCGCGGACATAGGGTCTCGGCGGCAAATCCTCGTAGCGCTCGGCCTCGAGAGCATCCACGGTGCGTTCCGTAACCTTGAGCGCGTTGGCGATCTCGACAACCGACAGTCCGGCTATCTCCCGGGCCTCGCGCAGCGCCGGTCCGAAATGACGGGTATGCGCGCTCCGGCCACCGTCGTCCGCGGCTAGATCGTCGGCCACCTTCTCTACCGTCGGCCTCTGCGCGTCCTGCGCGTCGCCCGTGACGCTCATGGCACCATTCGCGTCTGCATCGACACGGCGTCCCGCGCCAAATAGCGCATCCTTCGTCGCGTGCGGTCGTGGACGGTTCCCGTCAGTTGACCACATGCCGCTCCGATCTCGTCCCCTCGCGTGGTCCGCAGCATGGTGGCGATGCCGGCGTTCAACAGGCCGCTCTGGAAACTGGCGATCCTCTTGGGATCCGGTCGGCGGTAGCCGTTTCGATCCTCCGGGAACGGGTTGAAGGGGATCAGGTTCACCTTCGCACGCAGCCCGGTGAGCAATTGCGCCAAATCCTGCGCGTCGGCCACGCTGTCGTTCACGCCGTCGATCAGCGTGTACTCCATCGTGATGCTCCGGCGGTCGCCCAATCGGCGCAGGTAGTGCCGACAGGCGTCGAGCAGTTCCGCGATCGGGTACCTCCGGTTGAGCGGCACGAGGATGTCGCGAAGTTCGTCCCGAGGCGCGTGGAGAGACACCGCAAGGGAGACATCGGTGTGCGATGCCAGATCGCGGATCCGGGGCACCACACCCGCCGTGCTGATGGTCACCCGCCGCTTGGAAATGCCGAAGGCGAGGTCGTCCATCAGGATGTCGGTGGCATCGAGTACCGGTTCGAAGTTGAGCAACGGCTCGCCCATGCCCATGAACACGACGTTGGTGATGCCCCGGTCATCGCCCCGGACGGCGAGTTCGCGGCCGGCCTGCCACACCTGGCCGACGATTTCGGCGCGGGTCAGATTCCCGTTGAACCCCTGCTTGCCCGTGGCGCAGAAACTGCAATCCAAGGAGCAACCCACCTGCGACGAGATGCACAGCGTGTTGCGCCGCTTCGTCGTGCCGTCCAGGTTGCCTTCCTCCCATCCCACGCTGGCGTCCGGTATCAGCACCGTCTCCACCGCCTGTCCATGTTCGGTGTGCGCCAACCACTTCACGACCCCGTCGGAGGATTGCGTACCGGCGCTGAATTCCGGCACACGGACATCGGCGATCTCACCGAGATGGCTGCGCAGCGACCTCGAGATGTCCGTCATTGCATCGATGTCGGTGACCTTGGCACGGTAGATCCATCGCATCACCTGCTCCGCCCGGTAGGGCTTTTCGCCAATCCCCGCGAAAAACGACCGAAGCGCAGCCCGCGGCATGCCGAGCAGATTGGTCTTTGCCTCGGCCATGTCTACGGGCGTGCCGGCTAGACTCCTCGAGCAGCCCTGATGTTCACACACAGGTTGCATCTTGCAAGGCGGTTGGGATCGCTCTTGGACGGCTCGCGTACTCGCGAGACGCGCTAGGCGCTTTCCGAAGGCGCGGATCGAGCACAGATTTCCGCAGGGGAGAAGAAGTAGTCGATCTCGCGCTCAGCGGATGCCTGCGAGTCGGATCCATGCACGGCGTTCGCGTCGATGGACTGGGCGAAATCGGCCCGGATGGTCCCCGGTGCCGCTTGCTCGGGATCGGTTGCACCCATCAACCGGCGGTTGACCGCGACGGCGTTCCGGCCTTCGAGAACCTGCACCACGATGGGGCCGGAGCACATGTAGTCCACCAATGGCCCGTAGAACGGCTTGCCGCGATGCTCGGCGTAGAAGCCGCCGGCGACGTCCGGCGTCAGTCGAACCATTTTCGCCGCAACGATCGCCAAGCCGCCCTTTTCGAAACGCGAGTAGATCTCGCCGATCAGGTTCTTCGCCACGGCGTCGGGTTTGACGATGGAGAGCGTCCTCTCCACACGGTGGCCGCGCGTCTCGGCGGCAACGTCGGTCGCTGGGGGCGAGGTGCCAACCCCACCACCGCCACCACTGGCAGATTGTTCCATTGCCTCGTCTCCGGTGCAGGTTGAGCGCGTTGGCTACGGCTCACGAGCGATGCTCGTTGCCCGGGGCCCCATTATACGCCGCTTCGCCGGTCGGCTACGGTGATCTGCCGTGCTGCAGTGCCCCCACCACTTCGGCGAGGCGCGTTCCGGCGAAGTCCACGTCCGACGGGGTCGTGAAGCGACCGACCGTAAGACGCAGGGAGGTGGCCGCCAAGTCGTCGGCAATGCCCATCGCGCGCAGGACGTAGGACGGTTCCACGGTGGCGGAGGTGCAGGCCGAGCCCGACGACACGGCAACATCGTCCAGGGCCATCAACAGGGTCTCCCCGTCCACGCCGTCGAACGCGACGCTGAGCGTACCCGGCAGGCGCTGTTCGAGCGAACCGTTCAAGCAGGTGCCCGGTATCTGCCGGATGTGAGACCACAAGCGGCTGCGCAACTCGACGACCCGTTGGTTCTCCGCGTCGGCCCCAAGCGCCGCCAGTCTGCACGCCTCGCCCATGCCGACGATCTGATGGGTCGCCAGGGTACCTGATCGCATGCCGCGTTCATGGCCTCCGCCGTGTATCTGCTCGGCGATGGCCACGGGCGGCTCGCGACGGACGTACAGTACACCGATGCCTTTGGGGCCGTAGATCTTGTGGGCCGAGATACTCACCAAGTCCAGGCAGTCGCGTTCGACGTCGAGTGACAGCTTGCCTGCGCTCTGCGCGGCATCGGTGTGGAACGGCACTCCCCGTTCACGGCAGAGGCGGCCGATCGCGGCGATGTCGTTGACCGTGCCCACCTCGTTGTTGGCGTGCATCACCGAGACCAGGAAGGTGCTGCCCCGGATTGCCGCCACTACGTCCGCCGGATCAACGATGCCGTCCGAACCGGGGTCCACGTAGGTTACCTGCACCCCTTCGCTTTCGAGGTACTTGGCGGTGTCGAGTACGGCCTTGTGTTCGTAGCTGG
>JAPOYW010000549.1 GCA_026706425.1 Gammaproteobacteria bacterium | reverse complement strand
CCCTCAAGAGAGTGTTGGCCGGGCCCCTGTTCGAGAAGGTCCGATCGGGTTTCTACCGGTACGTGGGGGCGGCATCTCCCGGGTCGACCCCCAAGCGGCGGGGCTTTGAACCTCTACAGGCCGAGAGTCCGAGTGGGACCTCCGAGCCCTGGCGGTCCGAACTGGATCGTGCCGCGACCGAATCCGCCATCGTCGCCATCCTGCGCTCCCAATCTCGGCAGACGGTGGCGGATCGGATCGACTACCTCCATGGTCTCGCTAGGGACGACCCCGAGGAACAGCCGATCGCGCTGGAGTCGATGCGTCGCATGGCGCTATTTCTGCTGCGCCATCGCGACTTGCCGGATCCCGAGGTCGGCACGTCGCCCAACGGTTTCGCGCAGGTGGAGTGGATACTGCCGGACGCCTCCCCGGACCAGGCTGGCAACGGCTTGTTGGCGATGGAGTTCACGCCCTCGCCGCTCGTACGCTTCGCGGCGCTCTCCGCGCCCTTTTCCCCTGGTGCCGACCGGCTGACGGTGCACGGCACCCTGCCGGCGGATGAAACGTTCGGCGCCGTGCGGGCGTTCACGGCGGGGCTTGTCACCGGATGAACCCCCTTCCCGATTCCCACCACGTGGCCGGCCATTGCCCGCCTTCCAGGGTCGACGAGAGCGGGCGGCCGGTGAGCAGTGCGTTCGCGGCGCGCGACCGTGAGGACCATC
This sequence comes from Gammaproteobacteria bacterium, assembly GCA_026706425.1. Lineage (GTDB taxonomy): Bacteria > Pseudomonadota > Gammaproteobacteria > Pseudomonadales > Azotimanducaceae > VXYL01. The sequence goes on along the minus strand of JAPOYW010000549.1, from coordinate 14,519 downwards.
TGCCCGTGAACTGGCTCGAGTGCTTCGACCCGCGGGTCGAGGTGGCCGTGAACCGGGTTCGAGATGTGCTCCTTGAGCAAGGTGCGCCCCTGCGGCCGAACGGCCGGTTCGCACTGCTCGACCTCGGAATGGTCAAGGCTGCCGTCAAGCGGTCGCGTGGCCGTTCACTGCACGTCAACCAGATTGCCCCGGATAGCGACCCCTCGGCCGCAGCCATCTTCGGCCGCCCGGGCGATGGGCTCATGGTGGCTGCCGAGATCAAGGCCCTCGTTCGCCACAACCGCGTACGCCGTGCCGTATGATGGCTCTCTCCTTGTCGTCATGACTGGAATCTGACATCACCAACAGGACCGCCCTGATCGCTGTCGTCGTCGCCTTCCTCGTCGGCATGCTGGCGACGCTGGCCATCCGTCCGCCGGGCGAAAGCACGGGCAATTCCGCACAGACCGAAGAAGGTGTGACCGTTACGGTTCGCTGGCGCGTTCCTGTTGCGTTCGCCACGACGCTCGAAGTGCTGGGGGACAACGTCATCTGGGTGACCGAGGCCATCCGGCGCAGCTCCAACGGGGCGATCGTTCTCGAACCCTTCGAGCCCGGCGAAGTCGTGCCGCCGCTCAACATCGTCGACGCGGTGCGCGAGGGCAAGGTCCAAGCCGGATACACCTGGCTCGGCTACGACCAGGGCAAGATTCCCGCATCGCCATTGCTCGGGGCCGTGCCGTTCGGCATGGAACCCTGGGAATACACCGCCTGGTGGTACGAGGCCGGCGGTCGCGAACTCGCCGAGGCGCTCTACGCCAAGTACGACGTCCATCCCCTGTTATGCGGGCTGATCAGTCCCGAGACGGCTGGTTGGTTCCGCACGCCCATTGAGAGCCTCGATGACCTTGAGGGTCTGAAGATCCGGTTCGCCGGCCTAGGCGGCAAGGTCATCGAACGTCTCGGGGCATCCGTCACCATGCTGCCAGGCGGCGAGATCTTCCAGGCGCTGGAGAAAGGCGCCATCGACGCCACCGAGTTCTCCCTGCCGAATGTCGACGAGCAACTCGGCTTCGACCGGATCGCGAAGCTCAACTACTACCCGGGTTGGCATCAGCCGTTCACGGCTGCACATCTGGCCGTGAACATCGAGGAATGGCGCGCCCTGACGGCCACCCAACAGGCGGTGATCGACACCGCCTGCACGGGCGGGGTCACCCGCAACCTGGCCAATTCGGAGGCGAAGCAGGGGCCCATACTCGCGGGTTTCCCGAGCAAGGGTGTGACACCCGTCGTGCTGCCCGAGCCGATCCTGCGCCAACTCAAGGAGGTCGCCGACGAAGTGATGGCGGAGGAAGCCGCCAACGACGAGGATTTCCGCGTCATCCACGAGTCCCAGTTGGCGTTTCGGGCGCAGTACGCGCAGTGGAAGCGATTCGCCTACCTGCCGCGGGACTTCTAGTTGGAACTACCGGAGACCCCTCTCTCGCGACGCATCGATCCGGTCCTTGACCGGATCGGCAACGCAGTATCCTGGATTTGGGTCGTGCTGCTCGCGGTGATCGTCTGCAACGTGGTGTTGCGCTACGCGCTGGCCGAGGGTCGCATCGAGTTCGAAGAGATCCAGTGGCACCTCTACTCGGTCGGCTTCATGCTGGGCCTGGGCTATGCCCTGCAGCATGACGCGCATGTCCGCGTCGATGTGCTGCACGAGCGCTTCCGGCCGACCACCCAGGCCTGGATCGATCTCTACGGCATCGTCCTGTTCCTGCTGCCGTTCATCGCCTTGATGGTGATCTACGGCGTGCCCTTCGTGGTCGACAGCTTCGTCACCGGCGAGATATCGAGTTCCCCGGGCGGCCTGCCCTACCGCTGGGCCATCAAATCGATCCTCGTGCTCGGGTTCGCGCTGCTCGGAGTTGCGGCGTTGTCCCGGCTGACGCGGATTTGGAAGTTCCTGTTCCTCGGACCACGGGGCGGCGATGCCCGCTAACGAAGTCCTCGCGCTCATCATGTTCCTGGCCTTCATCGGCCTGGTGTTCGCCGGATTCCCCATCGCGTGGACGTTGGCGGGGCTCGCGATCCTGTTCACGGCGTTCGCGATCGTGTTCGAGATCGATCTCGGTCTGGCGGTTGGCGTCGACTGGGCCTACGCGTCCATCACGGTCGAGCGCATCTGGAACGTGATGGAGAACTGGGTGATGGTGGCGTTGCCCATGTTCGTGTTCATGGGCCTGATGCTCGACCGATCGGGCATCGCCAACCGGCTGATGACCAGTTTCGCACGGCTGTTCGGCGGTGTCGGCGGCGGATTGGCGGTCACGATCACGCTGATCGGCGTCCTTCTGGCGGCGACCACGGGCATCATCGGCGCGTCCGTGGTCCTGCTTGCCCTGCTCGGACTGCCTGTGATGCTGAAACAGGGCTACGACAAGAACCTGGCGGCGGGCACGGTGTGCGCGGTGGGGACGCTCGGCATCCTGATTCCGCCGAGCATCATGCTGGTGCTGATGGCCGACCGCATGTCGATGTCCGTGGGCGATTTGTTTCTCGGCGCGGTGTTTCCGGGGCTCGTATTGTCGGGTCTGTACGTGGCGTATCTCTTCGGCTACGGCATTCTGAAACCCGAGAGCGCACCGGCGGCCAAGGACCGCGAACCACTCGATCTGCGTGCGCTCGGCGACCTCGCCCTCGCCATCCTGCCGCCCGCCGCGCTCATTCTTGCCGTGCTGGGCAGCATCTTCTTCGGTGTCGCGACGCCTACCGAGGCCGCCGGCGTCGGCGCTGCCGGCGCACTGCTGCTCGCCGTGGCAAACAAGGCCTTGAACCGCAAGGTGCTAACCGAAGTACTGCGCGAGACCACCAAGACCACGGCGTTCATCTTCGGCATCCTGATCGGCGCCACGGCGTACTCGTTGGTGCTGCGCGGCCTCGGCGGTGACGCGCTGATCGAGCGCACCCTGCTCGACCTGCCGTTCGGACCCACCGGCATCATCATCACCATCCTCTTCGCCACGTTCATCCTCGGCTTCTTCCTCGACTGGATCGAACTGACGCTGATCATCCTGCCGCTGGTCGCGCCGGTGGTGGTGCATCTTGGCTTCGACCCCGTTTGGTTCACGGTGCTGTTCGCGGTCTGCCTGCAGACCAGTTTCCTGACGCCTCCGGTGGGCTTCGCGATCTTCTACCTGAAGGGCGTGGCGCCCGCCGGCATCGATGCGCCGACGATCTACAAGGGCGTCGTGCCGTTCATCGGGCTGCAGTTGCTGGGCCTCGTTCTGATCTTCAACTGGCAGGAACTCGTGACCTGGCTACCCGCGCAGGCCTACTGATGCGCGTCTACCAGGCCACCGCTCGGAATTTCGCCGGTGATACCGAGAACCGCATCCACAGCGACGAAGTGGCGGCGCAGTTCGGGTTCGCCGGAGCGCTGGTGGCGGGTGCGGCTGTGTTCGGGCACATGACGCGACCGCTGGTCGAGGCACTGGGGACCGACTGGCTCGCGAACTGGATTGCCGACGTGCGGTTCCTCAAGCCCGCCTACCACGGCGACACGTTGACGATTCACCACGAGGTAGCCCGCGGCGAACAGTCGGTCCGATGCCATGCGCGCGGCGTGCTGCTTGCCGAGTTGACGTCGACCTCGGGAGATGTGTCTGAATCGACACCTAGCGTCATCGGCGCTGGCGCGGCGATCGACGAACGGCCCGAGATCCATTGGAACAACGTGGCGGTCGGCGAACCGTTTCCAGCTTGGACCTGGTCGCCCGACGCGATCGCCAACGCCGAGTCGGCGGCGCAGGTGGACGACGACCTCGACTGCTACCGGAACGGTGTGATCCACCCCAACGCGATCCTCGGCACGGCCAACCGCGCCTTCACCCGGCGCTATCTCCTGCCAGCCTGGATCCACGTCGGGTCGACGGTCAGATTCCGCAGACTGTTGCGCGTGGGCGATGCGATCGAAGTACGCACCGTGCCGACGCGGAAGTGGCGGCGCAAAGGGCACGAGTTCGTCAGTTTGGACATCGCCTATCTCGTCGATGGCGCGGTGGCGACGGAGATTCGACACGTGTCGATCTTTCGCGTTCGATCAGACCGGACGCCGCCATAGACCGCTTTCCGCAGGGTCAACTCTCGGTGCGAGGTTTCTCCCCGACCAGAAGGGTCTCGATCCGGACAACGCGTTCTCGCAGTGACCCGATCTCTTCGCGGATGCTGTCGTGGTTTGCGTTCATCTCCTGTCGCAAGCTGCCGATTTCCTGTCGCAAACCGCCGATCTCGGCCTTCATCTCCTGACGCAAACCGCCGATTTCCTGTCGCAAACCGCCGATCTCGGCCTTCATCTCCTGACGCAAACCGCCGATTTCCTGTCGCAAACCGCCGATCTCGGCCTTCATCTCCTGACGCAAACCGCCGACCTCGCTGCGGATCTGGCTGCCGAGATCCTCGCGTACGCTACCGATCTGGGCGTAGAGCTCCCGGATAACCGTGGTGTGTAGCTCCCTCATTTCGACGCGCGTGTCGGAAATCTGCTGGTATAGGACACCGAACGCGCCCAGTACCGCAGCGACGAGGAACGTTCCCAGCCACTTGAACAACCGGAATTCGTTCTGGGTGACGACTTCGGATTGGCCCGATGCCGGACGATCCTCCTCGTCGATTCGGGCAGGTGACGGGGCTGCGGCTCTTTCCAACGCGGCCAAGCGCGAAGCCATCCGTTCGATCATCGCATCGAATTCCGAGCGCGAAACCGCCTCGGTGTTCGCCGTCGACGCCATCGTCCGTTTGCCTAGCGTTCCCGACTCGGACTCTGCGTGTTTCCCCGTATCCGCGCAATGCCAAATCGGCGATGGCGGGCATCTAAATACGTATTTACCCGTATTTGATATTGCAGTGCTATCAGGCGACCCGCGCGAAGACCACCGCCGAGTCCACTGCCAAGTCGACATTCGGCGACGCGATGTCTTCGCGCCGCCAAAGGGCCTTGATCGAATGGCCGGCGACGTTCAGGTGGTAAACCGACTCGCCGCCCAGGCGTTCGATGCCAACCACCTCCGCGGCGATGCCACCGGCGTCCACGACGGCGATCTCTTCCGGGCGGACCCCGAAGGTGCACGGTCCGTCGGCGACGTCGAGGTGGTCGGGGAGGGCGAACGCGAGATCTCCCGAGACGAATCGGCTGTACTGGACGATGCCGTCGATCAGGTTCATGGGTGGCGTCCCGAGGAAGGACGCCACGAATGCGTTGGCGGGGTTGTGGTAGGCCGTGAGCGGTGTCGCGTGCTGCTGTAGCCGGCCGCCGTCCAGGATCGCGATGCGATCGGCCAAGGTCATCGCTTCCACCTGGTCGTGGGTTACGTAGATCGTCGTCGTGCCATGCTGTTCGTGCAGGCGTCGCAGTTCGATGCGCATCTGGCCGCGCAGCTTGGCATCCAGGTTTGACAGCGGCTCGTCCATGAGCAGGACTTTCGGGCGCCGCACTAGGGCGCGGCCGATGGCGACGCGCTGGCGCTGGCCACCGGAGAGGTCGCGGGGTTTCTTTTCGAGTTCAGCGGCGAGGCCGAGCATGTCCACCGCTTCGTCGACCCTCGAGGCGATCTCGGCGGGGTCGAGACGTTCGCCGCATCGTGCCATGCGTAGACCGAACGAAAGGTTTTCCGCGACCGTCATGTGCGGATAGAGGGCGTAGGACTGGAACACCATGCCCAAGCCCCGGGCACCCGGCGGCAGGTCGTTGACCTTGGCGCCGCCGATGCGGATCTCCCCCTCGGTGATCTCCTCGAGGCCGGCGAGCATGCGCAAGGTCGTGGATTTGCCGCAGCCGGAAGGACCTAGGAGAACCAGGAACTCGCCCGCGTCCACCGTGAGATCCAGGGCGTCCACCGCCAAGGTGCCATCGTCGTAGCGCTTGGTGACGCCTTGGAAGACAACGTCGCGACTCGCCTCGGTGGCCATGACCTACCCCTTTACTCCGCCGAAACTCAAACCCTGCACCAGCGGCTTTTGGAACAGGACGAATAGGATCACCACCGGCACGCTAACCAGGATGCTGGCCGCCGCGAAGTCACCCCAGCGCTGGCCGTTGGCCGGGATCATCGACGCCAAACCCACGGGAAGCGTGTATTGCTCGTTGGAGGTGTTGAAGACCAGGGCGAGGAGGAACTCGTTCCAAGCCGCGAGGAACGAGAACAATGCTGTCACGGCGACCGCGGGCAGCGATAACGGCAGCACGATGCGCCGGAACACCTGCACCTGGGTGCAACCGTCGAGCAGCGCGGCTTCCTCCAGTTCCCGGGGCACCGTGTCGAAGAAGCCCTTCAGCATCCACACGCAAAGCGGCAGCGCGGTCACCGAGTAGGCGAGGATCAAGCCGATGCTGGTGTTGAGAAGGCCGAGCGTCTTCATGACCATGAAATAGGGCACCAGGATGATTACGCCGGGGAACATCTGCACCAAGAGGACCGCGAACATGGCCTGGGATCGGCCCGAGAACTTGAAGCGGCTGAAGGCGTAGCCCGCCGGGATCGCGAACGCAAGCCCGAGCATCGTGGTTCCGGTCGCCACGGTCAGCGAGTTGCGGGTCCAGAGCCAGAACGACTCGCCGACGAGGAGCCGCTCGAAGTGTTCCAGGGTGAACGCATCGCCGATCGCGCCCCCGAGCGCGTTGCCGGGGGATATGGCGACATCGACGATCCAGACCACGGGCACGACCACCAACGCGGCGGCGTGCCAGAGCAGGAGGTGGGTGCCGAAGGACTCGAGCCGAGGCGCCAGTCGACGGTGCCGGGCGAGTCCGGCGGCGGCATTCTCGCCGTCTACTTGGCCTGCGAACCAAACCCGGACCTCTTGGGAGAGAAGCCAATAGAGCGTCAAACCACCGGGCCCGATCAGCCACGCCCTTGAGAAGAGGTCGTAGAACGAAAAGGACGATCGCACGAGCGACAGCAACCCGATGGCCAATGCGGACAAGGACACGAACACCGCCGCCAGCCAGCAGATCCGCCGGCTTTTTGCAGGGAGTGCTTCGGAGCCAATGATCAAAGCGGAGAGCGTCACGAGCGCAGCCACCCCGCTCGACGCGAGCATGGTGGCCACGAGGTCTTCGCGGATCCATTCGCCGCCCAACACCAGCAGATTCACGATGCCCGCGCACGGCAGCCAGCGGCGCAGGAACGCCACTGCCACGGGCCGGTACCAACGAACGGCGATGTCGGCATAGCTGTCGCGGGCGGCGTTCACGCAATCGCTTCCAGTGCACGGGTTTTCTTCAGGTAGAACCAGGAAAAGCCCAGCAGGATCAGAAAGATCGCCACCGACCAGGCGGCGGCCACGCCGTAGTTGCCGTACTCGAACGCCACGTCGTAGACGTAGGTGATGAGGATGTCGGTGGCGCCGGGCTCGCCGAAGCCCACGTAGGGGGCACCACGGGTCATCAGGTAGATCACGTGGAACATGTTGATGGTCCAGATGAATCCGAGCAGGGACAGCGGCACCACAACACTCTTGAGACTCGGCAGCGTGAGATGCCTGAACTGGCGCCAGCGACCGACGCCGTCCACCTCCGCCGCCTCCATCATCTCCTGGGGCACGCTCTGCAATGCCCCGGAGAGCGCCATCATCATGAAGGGCACCCCGAGCCAGATGTTCACCAGGATCACCAGCGTCCGCGCAGCACCCGGCTGGGCCAGCCAGTCGAGATCGGTGCCGAGAACCGCATTGAGGAGACCGGCCGGTTCGAGCATGCCGCGCCAAGCCAGCACCGAGATGTAGCCGGGTATGGCCCAGGGCAAGAGCAGCAACGTCCGGTAGACCGTACGACCCTTCAGTCCGGGCTGGGTGAGCGCGGTGGCGATCAGCAATCCCAAGCAGACGTGCATCGACACGTTCGCGACGGCCCAGACCAACGTGAACAGCGATACCCGGGCGACGCCCGGGGTTACGAAGATCGTCCCGAAGTTCGCGAGCCCTACCCAGCTCTGGTCGCCGAGATGGGACTGGTGCGCGTCCGTGAACGCCAACCACATGCCGTAGGCGACCGGGTAGAAGGTCAACACGGCCAACGCGATGACCGCCGGCGCGACGTAGAGGTGGGCCAATCGCGCGCCGCGCCGGCCTTGGGTGGCGTCGCGCCAGCGCAAGTAGGTGAGCAGCACGACCAGGGACAGCACGATGGCGCCGAGTGCGAACAACACGGGACGGGTATCCGGCGGCGGCGTGCGTTGGTCCAGGGCATCGGTGCGCCCCGGGACCGAAACGACTGCGTGGAGCGGATCGCCCCGCGCATTCACCGAAACCACGGCGATCCAGTGTTCGACGCCGGGAACCATGCCGGACAAGGCACAGGAGAACGCTGCCGTGTTGGCATCGAGGACCGATTCGCCGGACCCGTCGCGGTGGATTGGCAGTCCATCGCTCCAGCAGGCATCGTAGGCTTCCTCGATCGGCGTGCGGCTCAACGCGGATGTATCGCCGATCCGGATGGCCGAGTGCACTTCGGCATCCCGCAGCGACTCGAACGGCGCTCCCGCAATCCAAATTTGGACAGCCCGCCGTTCGTGTGACGAAGGCAACGTGACATCGATGTGGATGCGCCGGTACTCCGCGAGGTCGTCGCGAACCACGACGTCAGGAGCCTCCTGGGCGAAAGCCGGGGCGGCCAACGCCGCAAATACCGAGACGATCTGGTGGTGGGGCCTCATTCGCGCATCTTGGCAGCGAGTTCGGCGTTGGCGGCCGCAAGGGCCTCGGCCGGTCGCATCTCGCCTTCATAGACAAGCTGGAGTGCCGTGTCGAGCGGCTCGAAGATCAACGAGACGCCCCGAATCGTGGGCGCGGGCACGCAGCTCTCGGTCTGGCGCAGGAACCCGGCGGCGGCCGCGTCGTCGAAGGTGGACGGATCCGACACCAACGACAGATGGGTGGGCGGCGAGTAGGTGGCCTCCGTGAACCGACGTTGCACACCGGGCGAGTTGAGCCAGAGCGCCAGCTCGAAGGCCTCGACTTTCACCGCGCTTTGTTTCGAGATCGCCCAGCCGTGGTAGCTGAGCTGCGGCGCCATGCGCAGCCCGGTCTCGGCGACGACAGGCAGCGTCGCAATGCCGATGTCGACACCGGCGTCGAGATAGTCGCCCCAGTTCCAGGGGCCGTCCAGGATCATGGCAACCCGGTTCTGACTGAAGCGGGTCTTCATGCTCTCGGGGTTGATTCCCCGGGGCGACACCCGGTGTTCCGTCTCCAAGGCCTGGAAGAACGCCAAGGCGTCCGCAGAGCCGGGCGAGTCGAGCGTCGGGTTGTGCTCGTCATCAAAAAGCGCGCCCCCGTAGCCGGTCTGGAAGCCGAACCACCAGTACGACGTCTTGACCGGCACGGCCATGCCGTGGACTTCGCCGCGCGTCAACCGGCGCGCTGCCGCGAGCAGATCGTCGGTGGTCCAGTCGTCGTGGGGATAGGGCTCGCCTGCGGCGTCGAACAGCGTTCTGTTGTAGATGAGAGCCAGGCAGCTTCCCGTCGAGGGAATCCCGTATAGCGCGTTCTCGTAGCGCATCGCCTGCAAGCCCCGCGGATCGTAGGTGAATCGCTGGGCGGGGGTCAGGTGGGGACGGAGATCCTCGAGCAGGGGCAGTCCCTCGATGCGGACGTAGCCGATCTTGCCCACGTCGTCGTGGGAGATGCGGATGAGGTCCGGCGCTTCCCCACCCTGCGATGCGGTGATGAACTGAACGACGTTCTCCACGTAGGGGATGCGTTCGGCGTTCACCGTGAGGTGCGGACGGGCGGCGCGAAAAGACTGCACGGCGTCGAGGAACACGGCTTCCTCCCGGGTATCCGCCGTGTAGGAGTACCAGACTTCGATGGTGCGGGGCGCTGGCTCCGCACCGGCCGGAGACTGTACGCCCGCCACGAGCCAAGTGGCGACAAGCACCGCACGAGCGGCAACCGCGCACCATGTCAATAACGCCCAAGGCACAACGAACCGTCCTATCCGTTGCGGGCGACCGCGCACCCTATCGGGCGCGTTAGGGTCGCCCCTACGGGTTTGTTCCATGTAGATGCGTACAAACCCTCTAGGCCCATGTCCAAGACGGCGCACGATGTGTCAATCCGTACTTCAACTTGCTGATAAACAAAGTATTACTTCACAGTTTGATAAGGTCACAGGCGCTTGAGAAGTTCCCCGAAGTGTCGCTCCGTCGTCCGCTTTTTGTGGGGCGCATTGTGTTCATTATGTAGGTCATGTTAGGCTTGTTCCCACGGTTTCTAGGAACGATCCCATGCCCCGATTGTCTCGCAACGCGCTCTCCGCCGCCATGGTGCGCACCGCCGGTCCCGGCAACTACGTGGACGGCAACGGCCTGATGCTCCGCGTCAGGAAAAGCGGCACCCGGCAGTGGATACAGCGGCTCATGATTCACGGCCGCCGCGTGGACCTCGGGCTCGGCAGCGCCGATCTCGTCAAGCTCGCCGACGCCCGTAGGGTGGCGGCGGACAACCGCGCCATCGCGCGGACCGGCGGCGATCCCCGCCGTTCGAGAGTTCCCACCTTCGAGAAGGCGGAGGCGGTCTGCTTCGCGGAGAAGCGTGACACCTGGCGCTCGGACAGCCCGGCGCACAACTGGCGCTCGGCGGTGGACCGGTACGTGCTGCCGAAGATCGGCGGCATGCCGGTGGACAAGGTGGGCAGCGCCGCGGTCTACGAGGTGCTGCGGCCGATCGCCCTGGACGGCAAGCACGCCACGGTCAAGGTCGCGGGGGCGGCGATCACGGCGGTGCTGGAGTGGTCCGGGATCAACGAGTTCCGCGCCGAGGGTTCCCCCGTCGAGACGGTGCGCCGCCGGCTGCCCAAGCGCGCGGGCGGTCCGAAGCACCACGACACCGTGCACTGGTCGGAGGTGGGCGGCGCACTGGCGCGCATCGACGCGGGCCATTGCCGTCCCTCGACGAAACGGGCCATGCGGTTCACGGCGCTGACGGCGGCCCGGCAGGTGGAGGTCCGGCGCGCGACGTGGGACCAGTTCGACTTCGGGGCCGCGGTGTGGGTCAAGCCGGCGGAGGCAACCAAGACGGCGAAGTCCCACCGGGTGCCGCTGTCCGGACAGGCGCTGGAACTGCTTGCGGAGGCCCGCAAGGCGACGCGGGGCGCGCTGGCGTTCCCCGGCAGCCGTCCGGGGGCGATGATGAGCAACTCGGTGATGACGCAGGCGCTGCGCGCGGCGGGGATCGGGGCTTCGGGGCACGGCTTCCGGTCGAGCTTCAAGGACTGGGCGCGGCAGCACGACGTGGACGAGCTGCTCTCGGAGTTTGCGCTGGCGCACGTCGAGGGCTCGGCCACGGTGGCCGCCTACGCCCGCGACGACCTGCTGGAGAAGCGGCGCCCGGTCATGCAGCGGTGGGCGGACTGCATCAAAGGATCACGGGGATGCCTCGAGGAGAGGCGCGAGGGTTGACTTAAATGGCTAAAGTCGCGGTGTGCTACTGGATGGTGGAACACTGGGTTACGGTGGCTGGACGAAAGTAGCGGGAGCGCGGCGCCCCTGAGCACGCTGACTCTGCTTCGCTTGGGATGCGGTTGAGCGGAGGTGTCGAGCGAAAGCTGGGGCGTGGCAGTCTGCCAGCGATAGAGCACCGGCAACCGGAAATTGCGCGAAGACCTTGACCGTGGGACTTGGCGCGTAGCGCGAGAGCCGAGCCGGAGGCGACGCGTCAGCGTCTGCTACCCCTTGAACCGCCGGATCAGGGGCTCGGGAGCAATCCGGAGTCGAGCAGCTTGTTCAATGCTTGGACGCCGAGATTACGGAGCGCGTTGGTGATGATTGGCGGAGCGAAGCCATCGAGATGCCTCCAAACGACAGTGCCGAGGGAACCGGGTTGGCCAGCCGTGCCGTCCGGTCCTCTGATGGAACCAGGACGCTTCCACTTTGAACGGACCCGCTCGACCCGCTCGGCAAATGGCGATTCGGCGGGTACCGGCATCGAGCGGGAAGACGAGGATGACCTGTCCGCCGTCTCCCGCCGCCCCGCCGTTGGTGCCCCGTCCGCCCCGACCACCCGGTGTGGCGCGCGGCCCTACTAGTCCGCATGATGGATCACGGCCGCGACGACCGTTGGCACCGGCACCTCCCCGCCCACCATCCCCCAATGGCGGCCCCCAAGACCGTCATTACAGGCGCAGGTATGTAGTGATGGCGCGGGAAAGCCAGCGGCGGCGCGGCCTGCAGCCCGATTCTTTCGGGACTTTCGGGACGGATTATGTTGCTTGACAAGTCGGTTTCCTGATAGTACACAGGTTTCATCAATCCAATTGGTGAAGTCGGATGTTTCGATCTGTATGGGTTCTCGTAGTAGCGATGTTGTTTCTGAGCGCTTCCCAAGCGTCGGCCGGTGAACTGGACAGGCTACTGACAGGAGAAGCGCGACCGGCAATGTCGGTAGTGACAGCGTATAGCGATCCGTGCCCAATGGGCTGTGGTGGAAACGAAAGACTGCAAGCGTGTTACAGAAGGTGCGATCGCGAGATCGATTGCACCAAACCGTGCGAAGACGAACCAGGTGGCTTGGAGTGTGGCATATGTCACGAGAACCGAGGCAAGTGCTACACGAACTGCGAGCGGACGAATCCCGGAGGGCCGTAACGGAGCAATCTGGGCGGTCACTTGCATTGGGCGCAACTGGGCAATATAAAGCGCTCTAGCGCGAGGGCATCTTAGACCACCTGACCCGGGCGTTAGCTACCGCGTGGTCGCATTGTGCGCGAAACTCGGGGCGGGGTGGCGGCGATCAACTGGCTCGATGGACCTCGATGGACAATGCCGGATGCGCGCAACGCGTCGTCGTATTCGGTTTGCCATTGCTCGGATGACTGTTCTGGCATTCCTGACGTGTGAGATTCGATCTTTGGTTCGGATGATGCGGACATGGATGGTCGCAGGCGCAACGATCATTGTCGGCGTGGCAACCTGGTTTCATTTGTCTACACCGTCCGCAGCATCACACGTGACCATCGACCCCCGGTACCTAGTCAGCGGGGTCGGCGGTATCGCGCTCTTGGCCGCCTTGGTGGGCGTTGTCTTTCTCGGTTTCGACGGGCGAGTCCGAGATGTGCGGGACGGGATCGTGGAGTGCCTAGACGCACGGCCTTACTCTAACTTGCAGCTTGCAGCCGGACGGTCCATTGCGGTTGCGTTCGTGGCTTGGCTACCGGTCATCGTGTTCGGTGGCATGGTACAGGCGGTCGGCGTCATCGGCGAGCGCGTCGGTTGGCGGACTGGTTCGTCGTTCGAGCCTGTCTCGCTAGCCGCCTTCCTTTTTTTGCATGCTCCCGTTGGGCTGCTTCTCTGGAGCGCCGTGGTAGGGTTGATCGCAACTGCCGTCCGAATACGAATAGTCGTTGCCATAACCGGTGTCGCCATAATGTGCGGGACGCTCGCTTTGTCGCTTCACATGCCGCTCTACCTCAAGGAGTGCGTGTTCGGACCGGGGTCGCTAGGCGATTTGGCATCCGACATCGTCGTCGACTTCGTAGATTCGAACGGGCTCGTGCATTCCATTGGTGTTCTTCTTGCGTCCCTGTCCTGCGTTACCTTGGTCGGCGCACTATATCCGCGACTGGACCGGCTCTCTCGGTTGCCGCCAGTTGCCGTCGGAGTGGCACTTGTCGTGGCTAGTTCGACAGTTCTGGGACTCTTAGTCGGTGGTGCCATTGACGGTGTCCAAGTGCGTGAGGGTTGGGCCGCCGCTCACCAGGCACAACGGAATGACGCGAGGGCCGACTTGAAAAGCATCGCAGGCGAAGTCTTCATCGAACCAGGGGAACTCCTGAGAATCGACGTCGAGCTTCATCTAAGCGTCCCCAATGAGAGCGACACAATCGTGTTGAGCCTGAACCCTGGTCTCCAGGTCTCAGACGTTCGACTGGATGACATTCAGGTTCCGTTCGAACACAAGAACGGTTTCCTGACGGTTTACCCGCAGCCGCCACCGCAAGCGGAGTTGACGATTGCCATTCGCGCGAACGGCCTACCCGACCCACGGTTCGGGAACCTCGATAGTGTCGACCCCATGTCGCAATCGTTGGCTGCAAGTCGGCTGAACGTCTTGGGGCTTGAGAGCTCGGTCTTCGATGACGGATACGTGGCATTAATGCCGGGGGTACGATGGCTCCCGTTCCCTGGAGCAAACTACGCCGCCCAACCCGTAGCGATGGTCGAGAGAGATTTCTTCGCGGTCGATCTGGCAATGGACGTGCCCCACGGCTGGCTTGCGGTCGGTCCTGGACCTCGAGAACGAGTTCGCGGCAATGGAGAGAGAACCACCTACCGCTTCCGCCCAGCAATTGCCGTCTCGGACGTGGTACTCCTCGCCGCGCCATTTGCTCGTCGAGCCATCCGTGTTTCCGACATCGACCTCGAGGTTCTCATCCACCCGGACCATGTGGAGAATCTCCTCGGCTTCTCTGAGGCGACGAGGTACTTCATCCCTCAGCTTGAACTGACCCTAGGCGCCCTTGAGAGGTATGGCATCCTATACGCTCTCCAGAGCTT
>JAPOYW010000655.1:1238-15387 GCA_026706425.1 Gammaproteobacteria bacterium | reverse complement strand
TCGGCAACGACGCGCCTTCGCTCCGCTGTGCGTCGGGTCGCCTCGGGCCCAGCCCCGCCGTCGATCATGGAACATTCTCCGCAGGGCGCGATTGGGCGCGATAGGGCCGCCCCTACGAATTAGCGGCACGGGGTAGAATGCCGGGTTCGTGCGGGTTTGCCCCAGCGCGGGCGTGCCCAGGGAGAAGGCCATGAATTCCAGACTCTGCGACGAACTCGGCATCGAGTTCCCGCTGTTTGCGTTCAGTCATTGCCGCGACGTGATCGCGGCGGTCACCAACGCCGGCGGCTTCGGCGTGCTCGGCGCGGCCGGGCACTCGCCCGCGACCCTGGACATCGAACTGAACTGGATCGACGAGCAGGTCGGCGGCAAGTCCTACGGCGTCGATCTCCTGGTGCCGACCAGCATGGACAGCAAGGAACACGCGCTGACCGCCCGGGAACTCGAAGACCGCATCCCTGAGGAGCACAAGCGCTACATCGCCGAGCTGCTGGCGCGGCACGACATCGATACCGGCGACCTGTGGGGCGACTCGGTCCACGACGGCGTCGGCGACAACATGCGCGAGGTCGGTGCCGGGAAGATTCTCGATGCCGCGTTCTCCCATCCCGTGAAACTCGTTGTGAACGCCCTCGGCGTGCCCCCCGGCTTCATGTTCGACCGGGCGCGCGCCAAGGGCATCAAGGTGGGCGCGTTGGCCGGGGCCAAGGAACATGCCATCAAGCATGCCGAGGCCGGCGTTGATGTCATCATCGTGGCCGGCACCGAAGCGGGCGGACACTGCGGCGAAGTCTCGACCATGGTGCTGCTGCCCGAAGTACTCGACGCGCTGGCACCGTACGGCAACCGCAGCCACGTCGTGGCCGCTGGCGGGATCGTCACGGGTCGGCAGATGGCGGCCTGCATGGCCATGGGCGCGGCGGGCGTATGGACCGGCTCGGTGTGGCTCACCACCGCGGAGGCCGAGACCCTGCCCGTCGTGAAGGAGAAGATGCTGGCTGCCAACTCGCGCCAAACCGTGCGTTCTCGCAGCCGCACGGGCAAATACACGCGACAGCTCAAGTCCGCCTGGACCGACGCCTGGACCGCCGAGGAGGCGCCGGTTCCGCTGCCGATGCCGCTGCAAGGCGTTCTCGCCGGTGCCGCGTTCCGGAAGATCAACAAGCTCGCCCAGTCGGACCACCCGGGTGCGCGCCAACTCGTCAACTACTACGTCGGCCAGGGCGTCGGCCTGATGAACGAAACCGTCTCCGCCCGCACCGTGGTCTACAACTTCATGCAGGACTTCGCCGATGCCGCCGAACGGCTCGCAGATGCCCTCGGCGAGTAGCTTCGACTCACCCATGCAGAGACCCCTGACCATCGTGCACACCTCCGACGTGCACCTGGACAGCCGCGACACCGACAAGGCGACCAACGGGTTCCGCAGTCGCGCCGAACGCGCCTTCGCCGGGGTCGTCGACACCACCCTCGACGTGGACGCCGACCTTTTCCTGATCGCCGGCGACCTGTTCGACAACAACCGCGTCGACGACTCCAACATCGACTTCGTGTACGGACAGTTCGCGCGGTTGGATTGCCCGGTGGTCATGCTGCCGGGCAACCACGACGTCCACGACGCAAGCTCGGTCTGGAACCGCTTCGACTTCGACGTGGCTGGGAACCACGTTCATGGCCTGATGGACCACGACGGCGACTGCGTGACGCTGGACGAGATCGGCGCCCGGGTGTGGGGCAAGGCCATGGCCGAGCACGCGCCCGAGAACTATCCTCTGGCCGGCACGCCGGCGCGCCATGACCGCCACTGGAACATCGGCATGGCCCACGGCCAGGTGGTCGAGCGCCGGGTCAGTCAGGGCTCGTCGCCGATCACCCGGGAAGAGATCCGCACGTCCGGCTTCGACTATCTCGCACTCGGGCATATCCACGTCTGGGCCGACCACAGCGAAGGCGAGACGATTGCCTTCTATTCCGGTTCGCCGGTCGCCCACTTCGCCGGCGCCAACGGGGGGCACGTCGCCGTGGTCAATCTCTGCCCGAACGACGGCATCAGCGTCGAGGGTCGTATAGTCTCAAGCTGGGAACGGGCGATGGAAAGATCTAACGGCGGGTTCCCGTTTTAGGTTCCCCACTCGAACGCCAAGGAGACCAATCCATGGACTTCCGTGTTGAAGCAAGGGAGTGGCTTTCGGCCAACTGCCCCGAGAGTCTGCGCCGCGGCCTCGGCGGCTATACCGCGGGCGGTCGCAAGGCCACCTACGGCAATCCGGACACCAAGCTGTGGCTGGATCGGATGGCGGAGCGCGGTTGGACGGCGCCCACCTGGCCCAAGGAGTACGGCGGCGGCGGCCTCACCAACGCCGAGAACATGATCCTCGACGAGGAGATGCGGCGCATCAACGCGCCGGCGGCCTTGACCGGCCACGGGCTCACGATGATCGGCCCCGCCATCATCGAATTCGGCAACGACGCGCAATGCCGGGAACACCTGCCCCCCATCGCCCGGGGCGAGATCCGCTGGTGCCAGGGCTACAGCGAACCCGGCGCCGGTTCGGATCTCGCGGGCCTCATGATGCGCGCCGACGAGGACGGCGACGACTACATCGTCAACGGCTCGAAGATCTGGACCTCCGGCGCGGTGGGCGCGGACTGGATCTTCTGCCTGGTGCGCACCGACTTCGAGGCATCCAAGCACGAGGGCATCTCGTTTTTGGTGCTCGACATGGAGACCCCCGGCGTCACCGTCACTCCCATCGAACTCATCAGCGGCGCCTCCGAGTTCTGCCAGACCTTCTTCGACGACGTGCGGGTTCCGAAGCGCAACCTGATCGGTCAGGCGGGCAACGGCTGGACTGTCGGCAAGCGCCTGCTGCAGTACGAGCGCAGTTCCATCGGGGGGCGTGGCGGTACGCGGCAGAAGGCGAAGACCATCGACGAGTGGGCGAAGGAATACGTGGGCGAGGTAGACGGGCAGATCGCCGATCCGGCCATCCGCGAGGCAGTCACCGAGCAGCGCATCGGCGACGACGCGTACCAACTGACCATCCGCCGATCCTTCGAGGAGGCCACGAGTTCACAAGCGCCGAGTTTCCTGTCGTCCATGTTCAAGCTCTACGGCACCGAGCAGAACATGCGCCGGAACGACCTCTTGATGGCCATTCTCGGCACCCAGGGCCTGGGATGGGCCGGCGACGGCTTCACCGGCGCGGAACGCGGTTCGACCCGGGGTTGGCTGCGTTCGAAGGCGAACTCCATCGAGGGCGGCACGTCCGAGATCCAGCGCAACATCATCGCCAAGCGGGTGCTGGGCCTGCCTGACTGACGTTTACCCGAGCAGTAGCACCCATGTCCGACTTAGGCGAGCCCGCGTCGGGAAAGCCCAAACGACGCTGGGTCGGGACCACGCAGGTGGTCGTGGTGATCGCGTTGGTCCTCTTGGCCCTGCTGTACGCCCGGGCACCGGGCAACAGCGACACCGCCTTGCAGATCGGCGCCGGCGAGGATTCCAAGCCCCTGGTCAACGTCTTCCATCCCGTCGTCGGCGCCAACATGCTCACAGTCGCCGCGACCGGTTCCGTCGACGTGCGCAATCGGATCGCGCTAACACCCCAGGTGACTGGCCGGGTCATATCCATCTCGCCGTCACTGCGCGTCGGCGGCACGTTTGCCGCCGGGGAGCAACTGCTGGTCATCGATACCCGGGACTTCCAACTGGCCGTCGAGGCGGCCGAAGCCGATGTCGCCACGGCGGAATCGGACCTCAAGCTCGAACAGGCGAAAAGCGATGCCGCGCGGGCCAACTACGACCTGCTGCATCCGGGCGAGGAAGTGCCTGCGCTGGTCGCCCGGGTACCCCAGATCGCCCAGGCGGAGGCGCGCCTGGCGGCGGCCCGCGCCCGTCAGCGGGTGGCCGCCCTCGACCTGGAACGCACGGCGTTCTCGCTACCCTTCGACGGCACCGTCACGCGGACGAGCGCGGAAGTCGGCCAACTGCTGAGCCGGGGCCAGTCCTTCGGGGAGGTCTTCGCCGACGACGCCATCGAGGTCGTCGCACCGATTTCCGCCGACAACCTTAAGCGTCTCTCCCCCGCCGTCGGCCAACGAGCCCGGGTAAGCGATCCATACCGCACCTTCGATGCCGTCGTCGAGAAGGTGTCCGCCGAACTCGACAGCCGCACACGGTTCGCGACCCTCTATCTCAAGGTGATCGGCGAGACGCCGGTACCGGGCACCTTCGTGGATGTCGAGATCGAGGGCCCGGTGTTCACCGACACGTTCCTGCTACCGGATGCAGCGGAGCAGGCCAGTGATCGCGTCTGGGTGGTCGCAAACGGCGAACTGCGGGCCGTCACGACCCCGGCCCTCGGTCGAACCGCCGATGGCTGGATCACGCGCGCCTTCGATTCGGGGGACGGCGTCATACTCGGCGCAGTACCGGGCGCCACGGAGGGGCAGGCCGTGCAGATCGCCGATGCGACCGGCCTCGGCGCACGCGCCGGGGCACCATGACGGAGGCAACCTCGCCACCGGTTCCGCCCCCACCCGCTCTTGGGGCGGACGCACCCCCCGATCAGGGGTTCGTCCAGTATTTCGCCAACAACCCGGTGGCAGCCAACCTCATCATGACGCTGATGCTGGTGGGCGGCCTGCTTGCCGGCATGCGCCTGACCGCGCAAATCTTCCCGACCGTCGCGCCCGGGATGGTCCTCGTCACCGTGACCTACCCAGGCGCCACCCCCACCGAAGTCGAGGAAGGCATCACCCGCCGCGTCGAAGAGGCGGTGTCCGGCATCGACGGCGTCGACCGGGTGACATCCAATGCCGCCGAAAACGTCGGCACCGTCACCATCGAGTTGAAGGACTTCGTCGACTCGAAGAAGGTCCGGGACGACGTCGAGGCCGCGGTCGACCGGCTTGCCGACTTTCCTCCCGAGGAAGCCGAGCAGGCCGAGGTGGTCGCCGCCGAGACCGTCAGCGACGTCATGACGCTGGTCGTATCCTCCGAACTGTCCGAGGCGGAACTGCGCCGCGGCGCCGAGGATCTCGAGGAAACGCTCCTCTCGCTGCCGGCGGTTTCGCTGGTGTCCCTGACCGGCGCCCGGGACTACGAGATCGCCATCGAGGTGCGCGAACAGGATCTCAGGCGCTACGGCCTGACCATCGACCATGTGGCCGCGGCCATTCGGCGCTCGTCTTTGAACCTGTCCTCCGGCGAATTGCGCACGGATGCCGGCGATGTCCTGCTGCGCACCAACCTCAAACGCGAACGCGGGGAGGAGTTCGAGGACATCGTCCTGCGGGCGCGTCCCGACGGCACCATCCTGCGCCTTGGCGACGTCGCCACGGTACGGGACGGCTTCGCCGACGTGGATCTTCTGAACGAATACAACGGTCGGCAGAGCGTCTTCGTCCGGGTTCAGAAGTCCGAGGCCGAGGACGTGCTTACTATCGCCGACGCGATCAAGGATCGGCTCTCGACCTACCGACCGCCGCCGGGAATCGACGTCGCGATCTGGGAGGACCAGACGGACATCCTGTCGGCACGCTTGAACCTCCTGGTGCGCAACGGGGTGCTGGGATTCGCGCTGGTGTTCCTGTTCCTCGTCGTCATGCTCGACCTGCGGCTCGCCATGTGGGTCGCCATGGGGGTCCCCATTTCCTTCCTCGGCGCGTTCCTCCTGTTCGACTTTCTCGCCGTCAACATCAACATGGTGTCGCTGTTCGCCCTCATCATGGTGCTCGGCATCGTGGTGGACGACGCCGTGGTGGTCGGCGAGAACATCGTCGCCGAACAGGAAGCCGGCCGCCTCGTGGGCCCCGCCGCAGCGGTCGCGGGCGCCCACGGGGTTCAGGGGCCCGTGCTGATCGGCGTCCTGACGACCATGGCCGCGTTCGCGCCGCTGATGTTCGTCACCGGCCTGTTCGGGCAGATCCTCGGGGAGGTTGCCGTCGTCGTGATCACCGTGCTGTCGATGTCGCTCATCGAGGTGTTCTACATCCTCCCGGCGCACCTATCCCACGGCGGTCGCTGGAGTCGCTGGCCCCTCGACGTGTTCCAGGATTGGGTCGCCAGGGGGGTGAAGCGCTTCCGGGACGACACTTTGGTACCCGCCGTGGCCACGGCTGTCCGGCACCGCTACCTCACTTTGCTCGGCGGCGTGGCGTTGATCCTAGTCGCCGTGACCTTGGTCGGTACCGGGATCGTGCGGTTCAACTTCATGCCGAACCTGGAACCGGACCTCATCACTGCCGACGTGGAGTTCCCGGTCGGCACGCCGTTCGAGGTCACCCGCGCGGCCGCCGACCACATCGCCCGGGCGGCGCACGCCACCAACGCCGAGGTCGACGATTCGCCGTTCCGCGCAGTCAGCGTCACGGTGGGCGGCCGCGCCCGGGAATCCACCGGGCCCATGGCCGTTGGCGGCATGGACATCTCAAGCAACCTCGCCATGGTGCAGGTCCAGCTCAAGATCTCCCGCACCCAGTCGGCCCAGGAACTCGAACGGATCTGGCGGGCCAAGGTCGGCGAGGTCGCCGGCGCCGAACGGCTGTCGTTCTCGTCGGCGTTCTTCTCCGACGAGGTGTCGATCGAGTACGAACTCGCGCACCCGGACGACGACATGCTCCTCGAAGCCGTGGAGGAGATGAAGCGCGGCTACCGCGCCATCCCCGGCATGGTCGAGATCGACGACACCGCCAACGAGGGCAAACGCCAATACGACATCGAACTCACCGCCGCCGGCGAAGCCGCCGGTCTGACGCCGGCCGACATCGCGCGGCAACTCCGGGGCGCGTTCTGGGGCAACGAGGTGCAGCGCATCCAGCGGGGCCGCCAGGAGATCAAGGTCATGGTCAAGAACCCGGAGGATCAGCGGCGCAGCACCCGGGACCTCTACAACGTCCGCATCCGCCTGGCCGACGGGACGGAGGCACCGCTGTCGGCGGTGGCGAGGCTGGTGGAGTCCCGGGACTTCTCGTCCATCGACCGCGTCGACGGACTGCGGGTGGTCAAGGTGCGCGGTCGCGTCGACACGAACATCATCACGACCAGCCAAGCCGACGCCATCGTCCGGGACGAGTTGATGCCGGCCCTCCGCGAGGGCTACCCGGGTCTCGTGGTCATCCAATCGGGATTCGGGCGGGAGCAGGCGCAGGATATGGCGGCGCTCGGCGACCTCGCCATCGTCGCGCTGCTGGTGATCTTCGTCCTGCTCGCCTCCAAGCTGCGCAGCTACACCGAGCCGCTTATCATCCTGGCCGGGGTGCCGCTGGGCGCGTCGGGTGCCGTCATTGGCCACTTCATCCTGGGGCACGACCTGTCGTTCATCTCGATGTTCGGCATGGTCGCGTTGAGCGGCGTCGTGGTGAACGACTCGCTGGTGATGATCGACCGCTACAACAAGATCCGCCTGGCCTCGGGCTTGCCACCCCCCGAAGCCATCGTCGAGGCGGTCCGGCACCGTTTCCGGGCGATTTTCCTGACCACGGCGACCACGGCGCTGGGCCTGACGCCGATGCTGTTCGAGACCGACACCCAGGCACAGTTCCTCATCCCGATGGCCGTCAGCCTCGCCACCGGCATCCTCTTCGCCAGCGTCATGATCCTGTTCGTGGTGCCGGCGCTGACGATGATCGTGGCGGGGCGGGATCGCCGGGCGTGATCCCTGCCGGAACACCATCATGGGTTGTTGCTTTGCGTTGCTGGCCCTTCCCGACACGTCTCGACCCCCGCAATGATCCAGTAACCTTTGCGTCGAACAACGAAATGGCATATTATTTCCAATAATCAACGCAAAATCGTTGATATTGCCAAATGATTCACGAATTCGCGGTGTCCAATTTCTTCTCCATTCGAGAAGAGGCGGTCGTAGATCTACGTATTCGGGGGACGGCACCGGACCTCAGCTGCTTCCGGCGCAGCGCCGCAAGACCGTCGTTGCGCCTTCCCGCCGCGATCGTGCTGGTGGGACCGAACGGATCGGGCAAGACGACGTTGCTGACGGCATTGATCAGGGTTCTACAGATCGCATCGGCGCGCTTGGGCGACAGCACACCCATCGAGTCGGTGATCCCGTTTATGTCGGAGAAGACCCGGCGGATGCCGACTCGGTTCTGCCTCGTGACGGAGGAAGACTGGCTTGCCCCCGGCGATGCTCCCCAAGTGTTTCGGTACATCGTGGAGATCGATCATGGGGTCAGCGCAGCCAATGGGTTCGAGAATCTTGCCGACCGGTCTGTTTCGGTACGATCCGAGAAGCTGTTTCACTTTCCAAGGGGTCGTCCGCGAAGGCTCCTCGACCGGGCTTCGGCTCCAACGTCGATCTATACCGCTCCCGAATTTGGGTTGCGGGCCCAGGATGATCGCCTCAAGGCTGTCCGCCCCGATTCTTCGGCGATCTCTACCCTCAACGAACTCAACGTTGAGCTTGCAGGCAGAATAGCCGAGCGGTTTCAAAGCTACCTGCATTCAACCAACCTTGACCCAAGGGGAAGCCTCAATGAAACCGTGTTGGGGAGCATGTCTGAGGTGGCTCCCGAGCTGATCCGTCGTGTCGGCAGAGAGATCCAATGTGCCGACCTTGGCATTCGGGGTATGGAGGTAAGGGACGGCAATGCCGGACGAACCTTCTGGTTCGAACACAAGGGAGTGGATACACCGATACCCCTGGGTCTTGAGTCGCACGGGACCCAAAGGCTCCTACACCTGCTTCCCCAGATCGGGTTGGCCTTAGACACCGCCGGGCTCGCTGTCCTTGACGAAGTCGACGGCGACCTCCACGTCGACCTCGCCAACGAGTTGATCGGTTGGTTCCGATCTCGCGAACGCAATCCGAGGGGCGCTCAACTGTTCCTAACGACTCACAACGTTGGCCTACTCGATGATCGCGAGAAGGAGGAACTGTTCATCGTCGAAAAGGATCCTTCCGGCAGCACGAAGGTACATGGCGCCCAAGACGTCGAGGGACTGCGTCGGGACGCCCGTCTGTACCCCAAGTATCGTGCAGGTGCGATTGGCGGCATCCCCAGCTTGGGCTGAACAATGCCTCGCAGTCGGAGGGCACGTCGCGGTCGGGTTTTTGCGCGTAGGCGCGTAGTTTTCGTTGGCGGGGAGGGTCAGAGCGAGAGGGCATTCGCACGCTTCCTCCAGCAATGCTGCACCGACGCGGCGCTCGACGTTCATTTGAGATCTTGGGAGGGAAGCGGCGGCGACTCCTTGTCCGTCGTAAGCGACATGGCTCGGTTTCTGAACCGACAGCAGTTCGCCGCCGAAGTCGAAACGAAGTTGGTCCTGCTCGATGAAGACCGCATCGACGAGGACTGTCGGAATGGTCGTGACGCGCGAGCATTCGCGCGCCAGTCCGGCATTGGGGTCGTGCTCCAGACTCCAAATCTGGAGGGCGTTCTACTCAGATTGCATCCGAACAACGAGCAGCGGGTGGTCTCGGCCCACGAAGCCGAGCGCGAACTCAAACGAGTCTGGCCAAGCTACGAAAAGCCGCCCAGTTCGAGTCAGCTAAGCAAGCGGTTTTCGGTCGATGATCTACGCCGGACCGCCAGATACGACTCCGAATTGCGGCAACTCCTCACCGCAATCGGATTGATGTCCTAGTTGACCGCTAGAAGTGCGAGACGCCGCCGTCGATGGCGATGGTGTCGCCGGTGTGGTAGCTGCTCTCGTCGCTGGCGAAGTACACGGCGATACCCTTGAAGTCCTCCGGTTGGCCCCAGCGTCGTTGGGGAATGCGCTTGATGACGCGGGTCTGGAACGCCTCGGTCTGGAACGCCCGTTCGGTCATCGCGGTTTCGATCCACCCCGGGATAATCGCATTGGCCCGGATGCCGTAGCGGGCCTGGCCGACGGCCAGCGACTGGATCAGGGCGATCACGCCCGCCTTGGTGGCCGAGTAGTGCTCGCTGCCGGCCGCCCCGAAGCGCGCGGTACCGCTGCTGGTCACCACCAGCGAGCCGCCGCGACCCGACTTGCGCATGTGCTTCACGGCTTCCCGGAACGTGAACATGACGCCGTCCATGTTCACCTTGAACACCCGGTGCCAGTCCTCGATGGTCATGGCGTCGAATTGCGCACCGCCGCCGCCAACGCCCGCGTTGGCAAAGCAGGAGTCCACGTTGCCGAAGATGGCGAGCGTTTCCGCGAACGCATCGACGACCTGGGACTCGTCGCTGACGTCGCAGCGCAGCGCCGCAACTCGGCCGCCGTACTGTTCGAGGGTCTCCTTCGCCGCGGCGTTCTTGTCCTCGTTCGTGCCCCAGATGCACACTCCGGCCCCGTGCTCCGCCAAGCCCTCCGCGAAGCCCAAACCGATACCGCCGTTGCCCCCGGTCACGAGCGCCACTTTTCCGGTTAAGTCGAACATCACTGCCTCCGATGGTTGAGGGCGAAGAATAACCCACGACGCCCGGCGAAAACGCTCACCGATCACACGGCTTTGTGAGCTATTTCTCACATGGCGCGTCGCACCTTTCCGGCATCTTTCGCGCCATTACCCGACTAGTCTCGGCGGGCATGGACGAGTTCTACAAGATCGTCTTCGCGTTCCCTCGGATGGTGCGCGATCTGGTGCGAGGATTCCTGCCGACACAGTGGACCGACGGCCTGGATCTCGACCGGCTCGAATTGCTGCCTACCGCCTACGTCAGCGACAGTTGGCACAAGCGTTACGGGGACAGGGTTTGGAAGGTTCCCTACCGCGAAGGCACGGATCATCCGCCTGGCGCATACGCGGTGCTCATGCTCGAGTTCCAGTCGGCGGTGGACGTTACGATGCCCGTGAGAATGCTGGTCTACGCTGGTCTTCTGATGCAGGAACTCCTACGGCAACGCCAAGGAGTGGTCTCAGACGTCAAGCTCCCGCGTATCATGCCGGTTGTCATCCACCGCGGCCGGAGACGTTGGACCGCGCCGTTGTCGGTGACAGAAATGACGCTGCCCGCACACGACACGGAGGACTACCAACCCAGGATGTCCTACTTGGCGCTTGACGAGTGGCATCTTTCGCCACACGATTTGCCCGATGACAACCTCGTGTCGTCACTGATTGCGCTGGAAACCAGCGAAGGCGAAGCGCTCGACCGTGCAGTGGCCGCACTAGCCATTCTGCTCGACGATCCCATCGACGCAGAGATCAGGCAGGCTTTCCGGGATTGGGTGGAACACCTGCGACCACTTCAGGCATTGGCGCAGAGACGGTCGAACACGGCGATGCTGACGGAGGAGAGAATGACCCTGTTGGAAAGCGTTAATCAGAGGCTCCAGAAGTGGTACGACGAACTTGAGCGGCAAGCCGACGAGCGGGGTATGGCCCGAGGCATCGAGCAGGGCATCGAGCGCGGCATCGAGCAGGGCATCGAGCAGGGCATGGCCCGAGGGCGAGAGCAAATCCTGATCGAAGAGCGGTCTCTGCTGCGGCGAATGGCGGAGCGCCGCTTCGGCGACATAGTCGCCGCCAGCGTTGCCGCGGTGCTCGCGGACATCGACGACAGCGAGGGCTTCGCGGCGGTCGGCGACGCGATTGTCGACTGCAACACGAGTGACGAGCTACTGCAACGCCTGACCCTCTACCGTCAAACGGTGGAGTGACTACGTTCGATCAGTGGGCACCACACCTTCGTGTCGCCGTTCAAGACCGAGATAGGTCACCGCGCCCGGTCGAAGGCGACGCGGAACCCCAAGGTCGGCGACCGGTGGTTCGGCGAGACGTGGTTGCTGAAGTCCATGCGCGCGGTTTCGCCGATGGGGAGCAGGTAGTTGCCGCCCTTGACGACCACCGCATACCGGCCCGAGGCGCCCGATACGCTGCGCGTCCACTCCGAGACGTTGCCACCCATGGCGAAGAGACCCTCGGGCGTCGTGTCGTAGTCGTCCTGCTCCAACACGCGCAAGCGCCTTTTCACCTGGTTCGAGTGCGCCGTGTTCACCGCCGCGCGCCAGTCGTTGCCCCAGGGATAGACCCGGCGTCCCTGCCCAGACGCGGCGCTCTCCCACTCCTCGGCGGTAGGTAGCCGGCCTCCCGCCCAGGACGCGAAGGCGTAGGCCGACCACCAGTCCACGTTGACCACCGGCAGATCGGGTTCAAGCATCTGCGTGTCCCAATCCGGGGGGCGATGGCTGTGGCCGCGGGGTTGATTCGCTTCCGCGTGAAGACCGAGCCCGACAAACGGATCCCGAAGGAACGAGTCGTATTCGCGCCGGTTGATCTCCCGTGCCGTGAGGTGGATCTCCTGCACCGCCGTTCGACTCCCTTCGGCGAACATCCGCCCGATCAACGACAGACGGTCCCGGGGGATGTGCGCCAGGAGGCTCGGCACCCGGGCGTCCTCGGGAATGCCGACGGCGTAGTCGCCAACGGCCAGCACCACGGTATGCGCCGGGGTACGCCAGGGCGTGGCGCGGGGGCGCGAGTCGTACACGCAACGAAACCCGAGGTAAGGCGACCGGTAGTTGGCCGGCGCCCGGCGGTTGAGGACACCCAGGCTGTAGAGATCCCGTGGCGCGTTGTAGCCATTGCCGCCCATGACCAGCGCGGTCGCTCCGTGGGGCGGGCCACCGACCACGGCCCATTCGGAGACGTTGTGGCCCATTTCGGCGACACCAAGCGGCGTGTCGGCCGCGGGGTGCTCGTCACACGGCCGGGTGGCGTTGAGAAGGGGATCGAGATAGGGCCAAGGCACCGACGTGAAGTCGTCCCCCCAGGGATAGCGTCTGCCCTCCGGACCGACCGCGGCGGCGATCCACTCGTCGCGGGTCGGCAGTCTCCCCCCGGCGGCGCCGCAGTACGCCCACGCGTCGTAGAACGTCAGGCCATTGGCCGGGGCGTCGAGGCGTCCACTGATCACGTGGTCGCGCGTGTCCGTGTCGTATTCCCACTCGTCCGGCTGGCTTGGCGCCCGGTCCTCGAATCCGGACTGGAACGGCAGCCATCGCAGGAACCGGTAGAAATCGCCTTGCCGGACCTCGCAACGATCGAACCAAAGGGGTCGACGAATCTCGAGGCGGCGCGAACCGGCGGCGAAGACATGATCGAAGGATCGGATGTACGCGAAATGGTCGAGATTGCGGAGCAGCACCTCGTCGAGGCGCTTTCCAGGCGACGCCGGTCGGGCAGCGTCGTCGATGCGAACACCCACCGTGTCGAAGTCCATCACCAGGGGCTGCAGCTTGAGGATCGCGGCCACCACGCAGACCGCCGCCATCGCAACCAAGGCGCGACGCAGGGTCATGCCCTTCTCCAGACGACCACCACGATGCCGATGGCGAACAACGCGGCCACGACGCCATAAAACAGCGTCTGGAGGAACTCGCCCCGGAATTTCACGACGGGATACCGCGACTCGGCGCTCACGGCGCCGATCTCCACGGCGTTCTCGTCCACCGGCAGCACGAGTCTCCCCGAGTCGTCCAATCCCGCGTAGACGAACCCGGTCACGAAGTCGTCGATACGGGCGTTGACCACGGTGACCACGCGCCAACGTGCTTCGCGATCCGGAACCGCGTCGGGAATCGGCATCAGGATCACGCCGTCCTGCCCCAAGGGGACACGAAGCCCCTCGTAGATTGCCGGGTGCAGGCCGATCCGCACGGTCACCGACGTCTGCTCTTCGCCTGTTCGGGGCGGCTGCTGGGGTCCGCGCAGCCACACCGCGAGGTAGAGCGGCCGGTTGACGGAAACGGCCACCGCTTGGCCGCGCCGGTCGGGGTCCGTGCGCGACACCACGGTCATGGTGCCCAACGGATTCTCGACAGGCATCGACATTTCGTCGGCCAGCGTGTTGACCAGCCGTTCCTCCGGGGCACTCAGCGGTTCCTCGGCGCGACCGAGGACATCGCGCTCGAAATCGAAGTCGGGAAGCGGCGACGGCCGGCCGGCATCCGCATCCGCCTGCGCCGAACGCATGAAGGCGAAAAGGCCGCGCAACGCGGTGGCGAGGTCGAACGTCAACTCCGACGGGGACTCCGGGCCCGGTGGACGCGCCACCCGGAACCGCGTCGTTCCGCTGCCGGACTGGACCGCGCCGCCCGAGGGCTCGGCACCCGTCAAATCTCCGGAAGGTATCGGTGCGCCGATCGCGCCGGTACGCGGCAACTCCAGGTATTCGCTCGCCGGTGCGCCGCCAAAGCGCCCGGCCAGCC
>JAPOYW010000655.1:0-1228 GCA_026706425.1 Gammaproteobacteria bacterium | reverse complement strand
GCCCAAGATCGTCCAGCGGATAGCGCTCCTCGGAATCCACCGTCCCGGCAAGCGCGACGTCCTCCGGCAGCGTCGACGACGTCGGGTTCGTCCCGGCACCCGTCTCGCCTTCCAGCATGCCCGGTGCCGACCGGTCCCGACGCAGCCGGCCCGCGAGGAAGGTCCCGCCTCCGCTGGTCGCGTCTCCAGGCGCTTGGGTCAGGAAGTGCCAGTGCCGCGGCGACGTCCCGTGGGCCTTCAGGATAGACATGGTGATGTAGAACTCCCGGATGCTGTAGACGTCGATCCGCACGGCCGCAAGCTGTTCCTCGCGCAGGCTGCCGAGGTACGCGTCCAGGGCGTTGTCGTGTCGCAGAAGCTCCTCGCGCCGATACACCGTGCCCGTGTAGTAGTCGCGCACGAAGCCGCGGTGCAGTTCGAGGATCGGCATCAGGGCGTGCTGCGGATTGCGGTCCGGACCCCAGGTTACATAGTCGTGCAGTCGCGCCGGTGGACTGGTGGGCAGCGCGTTCATGACGAACGAGGTGGCCAGCTCGCGGCTGAGGAGCACGGCGACATCCTCCGTCTGCTCCAGCTTCTCCTGCTCCTGTTCGTGACTGGCCATCAGGGTGACCACGATCATGATGATGACGATGGCCGCGCTGTTGGCGAGGATGTCCGCCAGCGCCACGCCCGCGAACGGCGGAAACAGCGAACGCGCCGGACGGGACATTAGTTCTGTTGTCCGCGGCAAGAGGCTCTCGCTCGAACCCGGCGCCGATGCCGTATGGTCGTCATCATTCGCGGTGCCACCGCTAGTCCACCGCCTCCTTCACGTACGCCGGGATGTCGTTCAGGGAGACCGATCTAAGCAGCTCGTCGTTGGCGACGATCCAGCCGATGGTCAGTTCGCTCCCGGGCAGGACGGCGCGGATGCAGTTGCGGGCTTCCGCCATGGTCGGCACGCCGCCCTCCAGGATCGCGAACACGACCTGCTGGCGCTCGGCGCGGTAGATGCGCCGGACGTAGTCGACGAACGGACTGCCCGGCGCGCAGATGCGTCCGGCGCCCACCGCCTCGCCCGTCTCCACGATGCGCACTTCGGCCGGGAAGGCGAGCACCACGAATCCGGCACCGCCCGCATCCCAGCCAACCCGGTAGAGGCCCTCGTCGGAGGCGGCCTCGATGCGCTCCACCAGCGCCGCCTGGGAGAGCAGGTTCATGATCAGGAAGAGCACCAGCAGGAGGG